>CABQJA010000084.1 GCA_902464345.1 uncultured Clostridium sp. | reverse complement strand
ATAAAAAATCTGTCGTTATAGTATATTCTTGTGGTATAATTTTAATGCACGTATCAGCGACATTGTTTGAGGATGAAATGCTCCGATAGGTGAATAATATTTTTGATGGAGTGCGAAAGAAAGACATGGATACGATAATTGAAAAAGTTGACAGTCATATTACAGGCAATGAACCCAACGCAGCACTGGATGCTGCAACAGAAATATTGAAAAAAGGCGGATTGGTAGCGATTCCGACAGAGACCGTATACGGTCTGGCAGGAGATGCACTGAATCCGGATGCGGCAAGGAAGATTTATGAGGCAAAGGGCAGACCGTCGGATAATCCGCTGATCGTTCATATTGCAAATGAAGAGGATCTGAAGAAGATCGCAAAGGATATTCCGGATGCAGCTTATAAGCTGATGGATGTGTTCTGGCCGGGCCCGATGACCATGATCTTTAATAAGACCGATCTGGTTCCTTCAACGACGACCGGAGGACTGGAAACAGTTGCTGTGCGTATGCCGTCCCATCATGTTGCATATGAGCTGATAAGACGTTCGGGAATCATGCTGGCAGCACCAAGTGCGAATACTTCCGGCAGACCAAGCCCGACAGATGCGGCACATGTAAAAGAGGATCTGGATGGCAAGATCGATATGATCCTGGATGGCGGTGCATGCCATTATGGAATCGAGTCAACCATTATAGATATGACAACCGAGATTCCGACGATTTTAAGACCTGGTTATATCACCAAGGATATGCTGGAAGAGGTTGTAGGAACGGTTCAGGTGGATCCGGGACTTGAGAGTACTTCGTTAAATATCCGGCCGAAGGCACCGGGCATGAAGTATACACATTATGCACCAAAGGGCATTATGTACATTGTAGAAGGAAGCTCTGCCAATGGTATTATCCGTTGCATTAACCGTATGGTAAAGGAGCGTCAGGCAGCGGGCTGCAAGGTAGGTGTTCTGGCAACCAGAAGAAATGCATCTGCATATGAGGCAGATGAGGTAATTGTGATCGGAGACCGGGAGGATGAGCTGATGATTTCATCGAACCTGTATCGTGCATTACGTGAGTTTGATGCCAGAGGTGTGGATTACATTTACTCAGAATCCTTTGAAGGAGACGGACTGGGCGATGCGATCATGAACCGACTGATCAAGGCTGCCGGGCATCGTGTGATTCAGGCACCAACGATATAATCAATAATTAAGAAATATGAGAGGAGTCAGATATGATAGCATTAGGAAGTGACCATGGCGGATATGGATTAAAGCAGGAAGTGATCAAGCATCTGGAGGAGCGAGGAATCGAGTATAAGGATTATGGCTGCTACAGTGAAGAGTCCTGTGATTATCCGATTTACGGTAAGAAGGTAGCAGAGGCAGTTGCCGGTGGAGAGTGTGAGTTTGGTATTATCATTTGCGGAACCGGTATCGGTATTTCCATTTCTGCAAACAAGGTTCCGGGTATCCGGGCAGCACTTTGTCATGATTGCTTCAGTGCTCAGGCAACCAGAGAGCATAATAATGCAAATATTCTGGCAATGGGTGCCAGAGTAATCGGACCGGGTCTTGCACTGAAGATCGTGGATACCTTCCTGGATACTCCGTTTTCAAATGAAGAACGTCACATTCGCCGTATCTCCATGATCGAATAATCGGGATAGTAAATGGGATAGAGAATGACCGGAAACGGTTGCAAGAAGTGAATAGAAACACCCTCATGGGGAAAGCTAAAGTTAAGTCCGGATATTTTGGTAAAAAGAACCGAAAACACATGGAATTATTGTGCGATTTTGGGAAAATTTACGTATTTTTTATGGACTTTGACCGCCACATTTAGTATAATTTACTACGAGGTGAGAGAACCATGAGGGAACATAATCAAATTTTCAAGATGATAGCATTGATTTCCCAGATCGGAATAACCATGTTATCATCTGTTTTTATTTGTGGACTGATTGGGTATCTTATTGATAATCGCTTTGGAACCCATCTGTTTCTGCCGCTTTTGATACTTGGAGTGGCGGGTGGTTATCGCGCGGTTTATTCTTTGATCAAACAGTTCATTAAGAAAAAGGAGAATCAGAATGCTGAAGAGACTGGATCCGACCGTTAGAGATCTGCTGTTTGGGGGATTGCTGTATGGAGTCCTTGCAGAGGTGATCGGTCTGTTTATTGTAAAGGATCGTCTGGCTTATAGTCTGGGAATTCTTGTGGGCTATGTTTGTATGGTGTTTATTACCTGCCATATGTATCTGACACTGGAGAAGGCACTGGATATGGAGCCTTCGAAGGCGGTTAAATACAGTATGACCTGTAACATTATACGATATGTACTGGTTGCAGGGTTTGCGTGTCTGGTAGCGTATATACCGCGGGTGAATGTGATTGCAATGCTGATCATGGTATTCGGATTGAAGGTGTCAGCGTTTTTGCAGCCGACCATTCATAAACTGATTACCTCGAAATTATTTAAGGAAGGAAGGTGAACCTATGGCGATTCTGGCGGCGGAGAAGACTGTGGATTTCTTTATCCATGAGTTGATTCCGTATAACTTTTTTGGCCAGACAGTATATATTACAACGACGCATGTCTGTGAATTGATTATTATTCTGGGTATCATTGTATTTGCCCTGATCGCAAGACATAAAATTATGCATGCAGAAGAAGTCCCGCGAGGATTCCAGAATGTTGTGGAATTGCTTGTGGAGACGTTACAGAAATATGTGTATGGTTCCATGGGAAAGCATGGTACGAAGTGCTATGTGAACTATATCGGAACGATCATTCTGCTGATCTTCCTGTGCAATATTTCCGGCTTGATCGGCTTACGGCCGCCTACAGCGGACTATGGAACAACGCTGTGTCTGGCTGTGATTTCTGTAATCATGATACAGTATAACAATATTAAATGGAATAAATGGGGAGCATTTACCAGTTTGTTTGAACCGGTATTTCTGTTCTTCCCGATCAATGTAATTGGTGAGGTGTCATCTGTGGTATCTCTGTCACTCCGTTTGTTCGGTAACATTCTGGCAGGTACCGTTATGATCACACTGTATTATTCGCTGCTGCCGATCTTTGTGAAGATTGGTATTCCTGCAGCCCTGCACGCATATCTGGATGTGTTCTCCGGAGCGATCCAGGCGTATGTATTTACTATGCTGACTATGGTATTTATTACCAATAAGATAGAGGGATAGTGTATTACAACCTCATAGTAAGAAGACGAAAAAAGAAATTGGAGGAATTAAAAATGAATCAGATTACGAACGAAGGTTTAATTTTAGCATGCTCTGCCATCGGTGCAGGTATTGCCATGATCGCCGGTCTTGGTCCTGGTATCGGACAGGGTATCGCAGCCGGTCAGGGTGCTGCCGCTGTTGGACGGAATCCGGGTGCTAAGGGCGACATTATGTCAACTATGTTATTAGGACAGGCAGTTGCCGAGACCACCGGTCTTTACAGTCTGGTTATTGCATTGCTGTTGTTCTATGCAAACCCATTATTAAGCAGATTCCTGAAGCTGTAGGGAACATAATTCCCGAACAGACGGAAAGGAGGCTGGGACGTGTTAAATATATGCATGATGAACGGTATGACTGCAGTGCTGGAAGGAAGAGTTTTCGGACTGGATGCACAGCTGGCAGCAGACGTTTTGCTTCAGGCGATTGCAATCTTTATCCTGTTTGCATTTCTTTCATACATTCTGTTTGAGCCAACCAAGAAGTTGCTGAATAACCGGACAGAACGGATCAAGAACGATATCGAAAGTGCAAAGAAGGATAAGGAAGAAGCTGAGAAGCTGAAGGAAGAGTATGACAGCAAGATTCAGACAGCAGATACGGAAGTACAGGAAATATTAAGTGAAGCACGTAAAAAGGCGAAGAAACGGGAAAACGACATCATAGATGAGGCAAACGAAGAGGCAGCAAGAGTGAAGAACCGTGCAACGCAGGAGATCGAGCTGGAGAAGGCAAAGGCAGAGGATGAGATCCGTCAGGAGATCATCAAGGTTGCAACTGCAATGGCGGGTAAAATCGTAACGGTAAGCCTGACGGAGGAGCAGCAGAATGCACTCCTTGAGGAGACCTTGAAGGAAATGGGTGATGATACATGGCTAAGCAGGTAAATACTACGTATGGCGATGCACTCTTTGAACTGGCGGTAGAAGAGAACCGGGTGGATTCCATTCAGGAAGAAATCACGGCGTTACTCCAGATACTGCGGGAAAACGGAGAACTTCTTCAGGTACTGACACATCCGGAGATCCTGAAAGAGGACAAGGAGCAGATGCTTGAGAATATTTTCAAGGGCAGAGTCAGTGATGCAGTCATGGGAATGCTTCTGATCGTAGTGAAGAATGACAGAAGCGGTGAACTGATCCACATTTGCGAATATGTGATTTCCAGAATCAAGGAATATAAGAATATCGGAATCGCATATGTAACTTCCGCAATTGATTTGTCGGCTGCACAGAAGAAAGCGATAGAAGGAAAACTGTTAAATACAACTGGTTATGCAAAGATGGAGATGCATTATTCAACGGATGCGACTCTGATCGGCGGACTGGTGATCCGGATGGATGACCGGGTTGTGGACAGCAGTGTGAAAAGACAGCTGGAGAGAATGTCAACGGCACTCTCCCGGGGATAGAATATT
Source organism: uncultured Clostridium sp. (assembly GCA_902464345.1). GTDB lineage: Bacteria > Bacillota > Clostridia > Lachnospirales > Lachnospiraceae > CAG-632. Next base: position 4,397 of record CABQJA010000084.1, on the reverse strand, counting down.
AGAAGAAAGAAGGTGCCAAGGCTCCATGAATTTAAGACCAGAAGAGATTAGTTCTGTCATCAAAGAGCAGATTAAGAATTACTCGGTTCATTTGGAAACCGCCGATGTAGGTACGGTTATTCAGGTGGCAGATGGTATTGTCCGTATTCATGGTTTGGAAAGCGCGATGCAGGGAGAGCTTCTTGCATTTCCGAATGATGTATATGGCATGGTCATGAACTTAGAGGTGGATAACGTTGGTGCGGTTTTACTTGGAAACAGCAGTAACGTAAATGAAGGCGACACCGTAAAGACCACCGGACGTGTAGTAGAAGTTCCGGTTGGTGATGCAATGCTTGGACGAGTTGTAAATGCATTAGGACAGCCGATCGATGGCAAGGGCCCGATCCAGACAACCAAGACAAGACAGATTGAACGAGTTGCATCCGGTGTTATCAGCCGTAAGTCTGTAGATACACCATTACAGACAGGTATTAAGGCAATTGATGCCATGGTTCCGATCGGAAGAGGTCAGCGTGAGCTGATCATCGGCGACCGTCAGACAGGTAAGACGGCAATCGCGATCGATACGATCATTAACCAGAAGGGACAGGGCGTTAATTGTATTTATGTGGCAATCGGACAGAAAGCGTCTACGGTTGCATCAATTGTTAAGACATTAACGGAATTTGGCGCAATGGATTATACGACCATTGTTGCATCAACAGCTTCCGAACCGGCTCCGCTGCAGTATATTGCACCATATGCAGGTTGTGCGATCGGCGAGGAGTGGATGGAAGCAGGAAAGGACGTACTGGTTGTATATGATGACTTGAGTAAGCATGCAACTGCTTATCGTACACTCTCATTGCTCCTCCGGAGACCACCAGGCAGAGAGGCTTATCCGGGTGATGTATTCTACCTGCACAGCCGTCTGTTAGAGCGTGCAGCCAGATTATCCGATGAATTAGGCGGAGGATCGCTTACAGCACTTCCGATTATTGAGACACAGGCAGGTGATGTATCTGCTTATATTCCGACCAATGTTATTTCCATTACAGATGGTCAGATCTATCTGGAAACAGAGATGTTCAATGCAGGTTTCCGGCCGGCGGTAAATGCAGGTCTTTCGGTATCCCGTGTAGGTGGTTCTGCACAGATCGGTGCAATGAAAAAGATTGCAGCTCCGATTCGTGTTGAGCTGGCACAGTACCGGGAGCTGGCAGCATTCTCACAGTTCGGTTCCGAGCTGGATGCAGATACCAAGGAGAAGCTGGCACAGGGCGAGCGTATCAAGGAGATGTTAAAGCAGCCACAGTATGCACCAATGCCGGTAGAACGGCAGGTAGTGATCATCTATGCTGCAACGAAGAAGTATCTGCTTGATATTCCGGTAGAGGATATTCAGCAGTTTGAAAAAGAGCTGTTTGATTTCATTGATACCAAGTATCCGGAGATTTTTGAGACCATTCGTACCAACAAGAAGCTGGATGACGCATTGGAAGAGATGATGGTTAAGGCAATCACAGAGTTCAAGGCTGAATTTGTGAAGTAGCGGAGGTGACAGATTATGGCATCTATGCGTGATATAAAACGAAGACAGATGAGTGTCACCAGTACCCAGCAGATTACTAAGGCGATGAAGCTGGTTTCTACCGTAAAGCTGCAGAAGGCGAAGGCAAGAGCGGAACGGAATAAGCCGTATTTCCACGCATTGTATAAGACGATTTGTTCCATCCTGTCCAAGACAGAGAAGATGGAGCATCCGTATATGGTGGACAACGGCAGCAGCCGGAAAGCAATGATCGTTATTACTTCCAATAAGGGACTGGCCGGCGGCTATAACTCCAATGTCATAAAGGAGGTAGTCGGCACAGGATTTCCGGTAGAGGATGTAGATATTTATGCAGTCGGACGAAAAGGCGTAGAAGGACTGGCACGAAAGGGGTATCGGATTGTGGAGGATGATTCGGAAGCGATCAATGATCCGCTATATAAGGATGCGGTGGATATTACCAAGCGGGTGCTGGAGTCTTATACAAAGGGCGAAGTAGGAGAAATCTACATGGCCTATACAAATTTCAAAAATACAGTGTCACAGGAGGCGAAGCTGATCAAACTGCTTCCGCTGAATGTGGATGAGCTTCCGACAGAGGAAGAGGATGATCATGTATTGATGAATTATGAACCGGAGGCGGATGAGGCTCTGGATGCATTAGTACCGAAGTATGTAGGAAATCTGCTCTATGGAGCATTTATTGAAGCACTGGCAAGTGAAAACGGTGCCAGAATGCAGGCTATGGATTCGGCAACTACGAATGCAGATAATATGATCGCTGATTTGTCTTTGAAGTACAATCGGGCAAGACAGGCTTCCATTACACAGGAGCTGACAGAGATTATTGCAGGTTCCGAGGCGATCAGCTAAGAGTATTAATATAAGTAAAGGAGAACGTGATGGCAGATAAGAATATAGGTAAAATTACCCAGATTATCGGTGCCGTACTGGATATCAAGTTCGCAGAGGGCGAGCTGCCGGAGATCAATGACGCGATCCAGATCACACGTAAGAATGGCGAAAAGCTGACGGTAGAAGTTTCCCAGCATATGGGAGATGATACCGTGCGCTGTATCGCTATGGGACCAACGGATGGTCTGGTACGTGGAATGGACGCGGTTGCAACCGGCAATCCGATCATGGTACCGGTTGGCGAGAAGACATTAGGCAGAATGTTTAATGTCCTGGGTGAGCCGATTGATAATAAACCGGCACCAGAAGTAGAAAAGCATTATCCGATTCATCGCCCGGCTCCGAAGTTCTCAGAACAGGCAACTGAAACTGAGATGCTGGAGACCGGTATTAAGGTCGTAGACCTTCTGTGTCCGTATCAGAAGGGTGGTAAGATCGGTTTGTTCGGTGGTGCAGGTGTTGGTAAGACAGTCCTGATTCAGGAGCTGATCCGAAATATTGCAACTGAGCATGGTGGATATTCTGTATTTACCGGTGTTGGAGAGCGTACCCGTGAGGGTAACGATCTTTACCATGAAATGACAGATTCCGGAGTTATTAATAAGACAACCATGGTGTTCGGTCAGATGAACGAACCACCCGGAGCCAGAATGCGTGTTGGTCTTTCGGGACTGACCATGGCAGAGTATTTCCGTGATGAGGGCGGTAAGGATGTACTGCTTTTCATTGATAATATTTTCCGTTTCACCCAGGCAGGTTCTGAGGTATCTGCATTGCTTGGACGTGTGCCGAGTGCGGTTGGTTATCAGCCAACTCTGCAGACGGAGATGGGTGCATTGCAGGAGCGTATTACATCAACAAAGAATGGTTCTATTACATCTGTACAGGCTGTATATGTGCCGGCCGATGACTTGACAGACCCGGCTCCGGCAACCACATTCGCACATCTGGATGCAACCACGGTTTTGTCCAGATCGATCGTAGAGCTTGGTATTTATCCGGCGGTAGATCCGCTTGAGTCTACATCCAGAATTCTGGATCCGAGAATTGTAGGCGAGGAGCATTATAAGGTAGCGCGTGGTGTACAGGAGATTCTGCAGAAGTATAAGGAGTTACAGGATATTATTGCAATCCTTGGTATGGATGAGTTATCAGAGGAAGATAAGCTGGTAGTATCCAGAGCCAGAAAGGTACAGAGATTCCTGTCGCAGCCGTTCTTCGTAGCAGGACAGTTTACAGGTCTGGAAGGTAAGTATGTGCCGATCGAGGATACCATTCAGGGCTTCAAGGAGATTCTGGAAGGTAAGCATGATGATATTCCGGAGAGTTATTTCCTGAATGCCGGAAGTATCGAGGATGTACTCGCAAAAGTTCAGAAATAATATGAAAGGGCGGGTGCATTATGGCAGATAAAACATTCCGATTGAAAATCATAGCACCGGAGCGAATCTTTTATGAAGATGATGTCCCTTTTGTAGAGTTTCGGACAACAGAAGGAGAGATCGGTGTATATCCGGGGCATATTCCGCTGACATCTATTATCGCACCGGGTGTTGTGCGAATTCATACAACCGACGGTGAAATCAAAGAGGCAGCATTGCTGGAGGGATTCTCTGAGATTCTTCCGAATGAAGTTGTGATATTGGCGGAAACCGTAGAGTGGCCGGATGAAATCGATGCAAACCGGGCGAAGGAAGCACAGATCCGTGCAGAACGCAGACTGCAAAGTCAGGATGGCGATATGGATCGTGCGGAACTGGCATTAAAGCGGGCAATTGTCAGACAGAGACTGGCGAAATAAGAGATATAGGATCACCCTGATTCAGATGGATTAGGGTGATTTTTTTATGTAAATTGCGGTTTGTGGAGATGGTTTCGCTCGCCGTCGCTTCTTGTCATATGACTCCTGTGTGGCAAGCTCTCGCATCTGCCAGCACGTAGTGGCACG
>CABQJA010000083.1 GCA_902464345.1 uncultured Clostridium sp. | reverse complement strand
GTTCCGGTTCTGTTAATGCAAGTACTGCACCTTTTAATGAAGTATTTCCGGCAATCTTCAGTTTTCCCCGGAATTCTTCCGGTAACAGTCCCAGACAGTACGCAGACTCCGGATTCAGATAAAAGCCAAAACCTCCCGCCAGATATACCTGTGAAATCTCCTGCAGTGGTAACCGCAGCTCATAAGCGGACAGCTCTATGCCTGTCCGGATTGCAGCCTTTGCCAGCTGGAGCTGTCGAACCGTATCCTGTGTGATAACGATATCATCCTTTAGAATACCATGTTCAAAAGCATCTCCCTGAAGCAGTCCTGATTCATCGACGACCCCATGGTGATAAGCCGCTGCCAACTCATCCAGCAGGGTTGTTCCATAAGCAGTCCCCTGCGACACACTGTTTGCAAATGCCGGTCCGCAGGACGTTGACGTACAGACACCTGTTTCCCGGTTCAAAAGCCATAGTTCACCATTGGTTCCAAGGTCGATCAGCAGCTCATAAGCCTCTGAACGTCCCATTTCAAGAGATTGGACACCTGACACGATGTCTCCGCCGACAAATGCGGATTTCCCGGGAAGAATGCAGATATCTTTCTCCTGCCATTCCAACCGGATACCATCCAGCTGTAACGGTGTAAACGGATAGGCTGCCATACCGCTGACATCCAGCTTTAACAGCAGATGGATCATGGTTGTATTTCCGCTGATTGACACTCTGCAGATCTGCTGTTCCGGTATGCCGTCCGCAAGATAGCACCGGTATAGCAGCTGCAGATCCTCCCGGATACTCCGGCTCAGAATCTCAAGCCCGCTTACCGTGCCATGCTGCTCCGTCGCATATTGGATTCTGGATATGACATCCGCTCCATAGCCTGCCTGCCGGTTCATACATCCGTGCTGTAATATGATCCTGCCGGATGTAAGCTCCATCAGCGCAGATGCGATCGTAGTCGTTCCGATATCAATTGCAAGTCCGTATTGAAAGGATGCAAGTTCATCCAAATGCTCCGACAGCCAGTTTTTCTCCTGAGAATCATCTGCCTTCATATCAGAAAGCAGAATTCCCTGCTCCGATACCGGCTGGTCCATCACAATATGAAGATCCCGATCGCCTATGATATATCTGCATGCCAGACATTCCATTCCTTCTTCCAGAATCTGAACCATACATCCACGACAGACACCGGCCCCGCGGCAAACCGCTCCCGGCTGTGTTATCTGATGACGTCCCAATGCCTGATAAAGACTTTCGCCCTTAATTCCGGTAATTCGGGTTTTAAATACACCTGTATGAAATTGATCAATATATATGTTTGCCATTTTAGAAAATGCTCTTCGGTGTCTTCTCGATCGGTCGATAGCCACGCTCCGCCAGTTCCTTCATAATCGCATCCTTGTGCTCCGGTCCGAACGCCTCCATGGTGATCACAAGTTCTACCGCACTGTTCCGGTTCAGACTGACAAACTGATTATGCTCTAACCGGATAATATTTCCCTGTGCCTTTGCAATTACGGATGATACATTCATTAATTCTCCCGGCTTATCCGGCAGCAGAACCGATACCGTAAAGATCCGGTTTCTTGCGATCAGACCATGCTGTACAACCGAAGCCAGCGTGATAACATCCATATTACCGCCACTGATAATGCTGACCACCTTCTTGTCCTTCACACCCAGATGCTTCAGGGCGGCTACTGATAACAGGCCGGAATTTTCTGCCAGCATTTTATGATTTTCAATCATGTCTAAGAACGTAACAATCAGTTCAGAATCTTCAATTGTGATCACATCATCCAGATTCTTCTGCAGATATGGGAAAATCTTACTTCCCGGTGTCTTAACTGCCGTACCGTCGGCAATGGTATCTACCATCGGCAGAGTAGTTACCTTTCCAAGCTTTAAGGATTCCTGAAGACAGTTAGCACCTGCCGGTTCTACACCGATGACCTTGATATTCGGGTTTAACATCTTGGCAAAGGTCGATACACCGGTTGCCAGTCCGCCGCCACCTACCGGAACCAGAATATAATCAACTGTTGGAAGCTCTTTGATTATTTCCATGGCAATCGATCCCTGTCCGGTTGCTACATCCAGATCATCAAACGGATGAATGAATGTATAGCCACGATCTTCTGCCAGTTCCAGTGCATATGCACAGGACTCATCATAAACATCTCCGTATAAAATCACATCCGCTCCATAAGATTTGGTACGGTTTACTTTAATTAACGGAGTGGTTGTCGGCATTACGATTGTTGCTTTCACACCATATGCCTTTGCCGCATATGCTACTCCCTGTGCATGATTTCCGGCGGATGCCGTAATCAGTCCCTTAGCACGTTCAGCTTCTGACATGGTACTGATCTTATAATAAGCACCACGAATCTTATAAGCACCGGTCAGCTGCATGTTTTCCGGTTTCAGATATACTCTGTTTCCGGTCTGATCACTAAAATACTCACTGTATACCAGATTTGTAGGAAGCACTACCTTCTGCACGATATTATATGCTTCTTCAAATTTTTCCAGGCACAATTCCTTTACTGCCATGTTTCGTTATCCTCCTCGATTAACATTTCTACCTCTGAACGGACATCAAAATCCGCAAACAACGCTTCTACATAGTGGGTTGGATCAAATCTCTGCAGATCATCAATCTTTTCTCCCACACCGATATATTTAACCGGGACATCCAGCTCCGCCTGAATCGCAATGGCGATGCCTCCCTTTGCCGTTCCATCCAGCTTTGTCAGGATAATACCATTCAGATCCGTCACTTCACTGAACTGTCTTGCCTGCTCCAATGCATTCTGTCCGGTCGAACCGTCCAGTACGATCAGTGTCTCACAATGTGCCTCCGGATATTCCTTTTCGATAATTCTGCGCATCTTGGCAAGCTCATCCATCAAATTCTTCTTATTATGCAGGCGTCCTGCCGTATCACACAACAGGATATCCGTTCCTCTGGCCTTTGCCGCCTGAACAGCATCATATACCACAGCTGCCGGATCTGAGCCCTCCTGATGTGCAATAATATCCACACCGGCCCGGTCAGCCCAGGTTTTTAACTGGTCAATGGCTGCAGCCCGGAATGTATCTCCGGCTGCCATCAGAACCTTTTTTCCACGCTTTTTATACTGTGCTGCCAGCTTTCCGATGGAAGTCGTTTTACCGACACCATTTACACCAATGATCAGCATGACCGTTTTCCGGTCTTCAAAATCATAAGCAGAATCATCTACCATCATCTGATCTCTGATAATATTATTTAATAATTCCCGGCAAGGCTCTACCTCCCGGATCTTATATTCCTTTACCCTTGCCTTCAGATCAGCAATGATCTTATCCGTTGTCTCCAGCCCAAGGTCTGCCATGATCAGCACTTCCTCCAGCTCATCATAGAAATCATCATCCAGCTCGGTGTGTCCGTGGAATATCCGGTTTAATCCTTCTGCAAGCTGATCTCTGGTCTTTGTCATTCCATTGACCAAACGCTTGAAGAAACCGCCTTCCTCTGCATGCTTCGCCTTTTTCTCATCCTTTTCCGCTTTCGCATCCTGTTCGTTCTTCCCGTCCGCAGAAACTTCCGCATTGTCCGGAGTCAGAACTGCGTTCTCCTCCAGTTCTTCTTTGGACTCTTTTTTATTCTTCTTCCAATCAAACAATCCCATAGTATCGCCTCCATTTTCAGACTATTTATCCAGCTCATTCTCGATCAGGTTGACAGAAACCAGCGTCGATACACCCTTCTCCTGCATGGTAATACCGTAAAGGACATCCGCTGCTTCCATGGTCCCCTTTCGATGCGTAATTACAATGAACTGTGTATCCTTCGTCAGCTTATGTAAATAATGTGCAAACCGGTTTACATTCGAATCATCCAGTGCTGCCTCAATCTCATCCAGCAGACAGAACGGTGACGGCTTCAGGTTCTGAATTGCAAACAGTAACGCGATTGCGGTCAGTGATTTTTCACCACCGGATAACTGCATCATGTTCTGCAGCTTCTTTCCCGGTGGCTGCGCAATGATCTTAATTCCCGTCTCCAGAATATCCGTGTCATCTACCAGTTCCAAATTCGCCTTTCCTCCGCCAAACAGCTCCTTAAATACCTTATCGAACATAACCTGAATCTCTGCAAATTTCTCGCTGAACTGATCCCGCATTGCCGTATCCAGCTCCGCAATGATCCGTTTCAAATTCTCCTCTGCCTTTACAATATCATCATGCTGTGTCTTTAAGAACTCATACCGTTCGGATACATTCTTGTAATCTTCAATCGCATTTACATTTACGTCACCCAGAGACTTGATCTTGCCCTTGACCGCTGCCAGTTCCTTCTTAAGCTGTGCAAGATCCGTAAACTCCGGATTTCTAAGCTCCATTGCCCGGTTATAGGTCAGCTCATATTCTTCCCACATGTAATTGTTCAGAGCATCTGACTGCTCGGTAATCTTTTCCAGTTGCGTGTTCAGACGATAACCTTCCTTATCCAGTCCGGATAACTCTTCCCGCAAAGCTTCCCGCTGATTGAAAAACTCCTTATGGGAGCTTGTGCGTTCTTCCTTTAATGCTATATCCGCATTCAGGCTTTCTTCCATGGTCTGTATCTGAGCCTTCCGCCGGTTCATCTCCTTCCGGATTCCATTGATCTGCTCATTGATCTCCATGATTTCTTCTGCAGCACCATGCGTTCTGCGGTTGTATTCCTCCAGCTCTGCTTTTAACTTGTCATTCTCCACCCGGATTCGGTGGATATTCTCAATATAGAAATCGTCCTGCTGCTTTATCGTATTAAACTCCAGCAGGAGCTCGGAAACCTTTGCATTCGCAGTTTCAAGCAGACTCTTCTGTTCCTGAATGTCTTCCTCGTATTTGGCAATCCGTGCTTCACAATCCTGCCTGGCCTGCTCCTGAAACTTATTTCCTTCAAATAACTGATCCTTGTTCCGGTTGATTTCTTCCACCTGTGCATCCAGCTCTTTGCTTTCGTTCTGCAACGAAGCAAAAATACTGGCATGCTCTGACAATCTGGCATTAACCTGTTCCAGATTCAGATGGTTCGTATTCTTTGCCAGATACAGTTCCTGAAGCTTGTTAGAAAGTGTCTCCTTCTCTTCCTTTAACTCATCCCGGATAGAACGCAGCTCCTGTTCCAACTTTTCCTCTTCCCGGATCTGCCGACTATAGGTTTCTACGGTCTGATTCAGCTCATCCAATTCCCGCTTCCGTCCCAGCAGATTGCTTGAATTCTTATAAGCACCTCCGGTCATTGCACCACCCGGTGTCAGTAATTCGCCATCCAGTGTTACGATCCGGATCGAATATTTGTATTTTCTTGCAATTGCAAGTGCATGATCAATATGATCCACTACCAGGATTCTGCCGAGCAGGTGTCCGGCAACTGCCTGATATTTCTCTGATATTTCTACCAGCTCACTGGCAATCCCGATTGCTCCCGGTTCTCTCAGTGCCTCCTGCTTTCCGAATCCACTGCTGCTACTGATACTGGTCAGCGGCAGGAAGGTGGCACGACCAAACTTATTCTGCTTCAGATACTGGATCAGACGCTTTGCTGTCAGCTCGTCTTTCGTTACAATATTCTGAATACTGCCACCCAGTGCAGTCTCAATCGCTATCTCGTATTTTTTCGGTACTGAGATAATATCCGCAACGACACCGATAATTCCGGGATCCCGTTCCTTCTGTTCCATGACACGGCGGATACTGTTACCGTAGCCGTCATACCGCTCTGTAATATTCCGCAGGGATTCCGCCTTTGCCTTCGCAGACGTATATGCATTCCGCAGAGTCGATAATTTCTCCCGGTTTTCTCTTGTACCGGCTGTATTTTCATCCAGACGGTGATCACAGATCGTTAATGCCTCCTGTCGCTTCGCAACCTCTTCATCCAGAGTCTGAAGCTCCTCCTGCAATGTCTTATACTGCTCCTGATCTGCCATTTCATCACTCTTAAACTGGACATACCGCTGATTGATCTGTGTCTTCCGATAACCAATATTCTCAAGCAATGTGTCATAGCGGGCAACCTTTCCCTTCATGCTGGAATTCTCATTCATCAGGTCAATGATGTCCGCCTTGTTTTTCTCGATATTTTCTTCCAGTCTGGTAATCTCATCCTGGATTTCCTGTGCTCTCGCCTTTGCTTCCTCGACCACATCATCTGCCGTATCCAGTCGTTCATCCAGTACAGCTTTCTTCGCCTGATATGCCCGTTGTTCCTCTGTCTGCTTTAAGAGGGCATCCTGAACCCGTCGGATCTGTTCCCCGACATGCTCATCTGTCAATCGAACACTGTCAATCTTCTGATTCAATACCCGGACTTCTCCTTCTGCTCGTTCCACAGCCAGTTTTAATTCCGTAATCTGTGTTTTACCAATATCAATCTTCTGATTGTACTGCTCAAGCTCTGTCTCCAGTCGGTCATACTCTGCCCGGATAGACTCATATTGCTGATTTAATTCTGCCGTCCGGCTCGTTACAATTGCCAGCTTGGCCCGGCCCTCTTTCATTGCTGTCTGAATCCGGTCACTGTCAAGCAGGAATACGTTAACATCCAGCTTCTTCATTTCTTCTTTATACAGCAGATACCTTTTCGCCGTCTCTGCCTGTTTTTCCAACGGTCCTACCTGCTTCTCCAGTTCAGACAAAATATCATTTACACGATATAAATTCTGCCGTTCGGACTCCAGTGCCTTCTCGGTCGCAGCCTTGTTCTTCTTATATTTCACAATTCCGGCTGCCTCATCAAACAACTCCCGCCGATCCTCCGGTTTTCCGCTCAGAATCTTCTCGACCTGACCCTGTCCGATGATTGAATATCCTTCCTTACCGATACCGGTATCAAAAAACATATTATTGATATCCTTTAACCGGCATGGTGTACCGTTGATCAGATACTCACTCTCTCCGGAACGATATACCCGTCTGGCAACAGTCACCTCTTCGTAATCGATTGGCAGCACATGGTCGCTGTTATCCAATGTGATTGCCACATAAGCCGAGCCGTGTGGCTTCCGCATCTCTGTACCGGCGAAAATAACATCCTCCATTTTCGCACCACGCAACTGCTTGGCACTCTGTTCTCCTAATACCCAGCGCACTGCATCCGCTACATTACTCTTACCACTTCCGTTTGGTCCTACAATTCCTGTAATTCCGTTCTCAAACTTAAATAATATTTTATTTGCAAAAGATTTGAAGCCGTATACTTCAATACTCTTCAAGTACATATCGAAACCTACCCATTCTATTTATCACCATTGAGCTGCATAGCAGCCTCCGGATATTGTGCATGCAGCTTCAGAAGCGCTGCATATGCGGCTTTTTGTTCTGCAGACTTACGACTTTGCGCATCCCCCTGTCCATAGCTCTGAGTTCCGATCCGGACCTCCACAAAGAAATGCTTATTATGATCGGGCCCCCGCTCATCCAGTAATTCATAATCAATATCTCCCAGCTCAAGATGCTGCACAATCTCCTGTAATCTGGTCTTGGCATCATAAAACATCCGCTTATTCTCCATATCAGACAACAGAAAACTCTCCACATACCGGGTGGCCGGTTCCAGCCCGCCATCCAGATAAATGGCACCGAGGACCGACTCAAACAGATCACACAGGAGCGAATCACGTTGTGCTCCGCCGGTCTGCCGTTCTCCCTTGCTCAAATATACATAATCCGGATAATGAAGCTCCCTCGCACATTGCGCCAGACAATATTCACAGACCAGGGATGCCCGAAGCTTAGACAATTCCCCTTCATGCTTGTCCGGATATCTGAGGATCAAGGCGTGACTGGTGATCATCTCCAGCACCGCATCTCCCAGAAACTCCAGTCTCTCATAATCACAAATCCGGTTGATTCTACATTCGTTTGCATAAGAGCTGTGTGTAAACGCCTGCTTTAAAAGTTCCGGTTTTTTAAAATGATATCCGATGATATCCATTAATTTATTCAATTCTGCCGGCATTGCGCACCTTCATCTCCTACTCTTCTGATCCTGTCGTTATGTTCTCGGCAATCAGTTCCTTAATATGCTGTTTACTGAAATCCATACACTGTGTAACGGCATTTTTTACTTCACTGGCCTTGGAGCTTCCGTGAACCTTTGCAACCAGTCCGTTAATTCCAAGCAGTGGTGCTCCGCCGTAATTGGATGAATCAAATTCCTTAACCGCTTCCTTGATCTTAGGCTTTACCATGGCAGCACCGATCGTACTGATCGGAGAAGATGTCATGGCTCCCTTAATCTGTTTCATTAAGAAGGCGGCTGTTCCTTCATATAACTTCAAAATAACATTTCCGACAAAGGCATCACAGACAATAACATCTGCCGCACCGGCCGGAATGTCTCTTGCCTCAACACTTCCGATAAAGTTGATATTCGGGCAGGCCTTTAATAATGGGAATGTCTCCTTTACCAGTGCATTACCCTTCTCTTCCTCTGCGCCTACATTTACGATTGCCACCCGTGGATTCTCAATTCCAACGATATGTTTCATATAAATAGAACCCATCTGTGCAAACTGTACCAGATCTGTCGGTCTTGAATCCATATTGGCACCGCAATCGATCAGAATCGATACACCGCCTTCTCTCGGAATCAACGGTGCCAGTGGTGACCGACGGATTCCTTTTAATCTTCCGACGATCATACGTCCGCCAACTAAAACAGCTCCTGTACTTCCGGCAGAAATCAGACCTTCCGCCTTGCCTTCCTTAACCAGATTCAGTCCTACGATCAGAGACGAATCCTTCTTTTTCCGTACTGCCTCTACCGGATGATCATGGCAGGTAATAACATCCGGTGCATCTACAACCTCAATCTGGTCCTTATTATATTCATATTTGGCCAGTTCTGCCTCAATCTCCTGCTTTGGACCTACTACATAAAGAAATACATCCTCATGCTCCTTTGTTGCAAGCACTGCACCTTCTACTAAAGCCCATGGCGAATTATCACCACCCATGGCATCAATTACGATTTTAATTCTATCTTCCATTTATATCCTCCTTTTTCAGTACAGAAAAACCCATTTATATATAATACTAAAT
>CABQJA010000082.1 GCA_902464345.1 uncultured Clostridium sp. | reverse complement strand
TCATAATATGCCACAAAATCGGTTTCTCCCCGATCTCAACCATTGGCTTCGGCTTTAAATAACTTTCTTCACTGATTCTGGTTCCAAAACCACCGGCTAATAATACAACCTTCATTCCCAAATCCTCCTATGAATTAACATATTAATCTAATCTATTTTACACTATCTGACTTTTCATGTAAACCGGGTTTTCATGATTTCCGTCCATCATCATCAAATCTTAAGATTCTTAAGATTTCAGTTTCTGCGTTTCTGCGTTTCTCCGGTACTGCAATCCACTCCGTCCAGTCCTTCATTTCCTTTTTGACCCGGTAGCTGCCATGCAGCTGATAAATTGCATACTCTTCTCCTTCCTGCAGAAGCTGCCAGTCCTGCGGAACCGTGGTTTTTCGGTCACCGCTTACATATACCTGCGGATTTCTCAGCTGAATCCATTTCATACCCTTCCGCTCTTTTCCGGACTGTATTTTCTCGCATGGCCCCATGAGCAGAAGTCCGCCATCCCAGTCTGCCCAATTGAAAATCCCATAATATACCCTTTCACCGTTCTTTGTCAAATCGAATTGATTCTGTTCATTCCATTTTCCTTCGCTGTCTGCCAGTACCTCTGCATCCGTGCAGGCATAAATATGCATTCCCGCCAGCTTACTGTAAAACTCTGCGGAATTATGTGCATCATGAATATATCCATTGGCTCCGAATACATACTTCCTGTCATCCTCCGCTACCGTATCGAAGAATCCATTCGCCGCTGCCGCTTCTATATTCTCCTGCGGATACCGTTTGGTCTGATTCATATATTCTACACCGGCTCTGGCACTTGCCATATTTACAGTCAGTATCAATCCTCCCGCGATCAGACAGACGATTCCAAAGAGCTTCCGCTTCCGGCCTGTCAGTCTCGATGAGAGCCACCAGTATACGCATACCAGCATCATTGTAAATCCCACACTCTGCATATAAGCCGGAAGGTGTCCGCCTGCCCATGCGATCGTCTGCTGATATTTGGCCGATACCGCGATCAGGCCTCCCGGCAGAATAAAGGTCAGACACCCCACAACAAATACAGTCCATACAGTTCGCTTCTGTATCACCTGTTCCTTCCGCCATGTCCGTTCCATCCAGAACCATATGCCGATCAAAAGCCCGATTGCAAGATAATCCCATACCTGCAGCCAGCTGAAGATCTCCCGGATCGTATATGGATAGACATCCGAATACGGCCTGCACTCCTTCAGCATGGAACACAGATACCGTCCCAGAGGAACGCAGGTGGAGCATTGCTTCAGCCACGTAATCAAAACCGTCTTCCACTGCAGATGAATCGAAACTCCGTGATAGGACCGATGCCCTGCCAACACCCGCAGCACTCCGTTTCCTGCCAGCATTCCCAGGAACACGATCAGCTCCGGCAGCATTTTTCGGATCGTCTTCCGTCCGGAACGACACTGCCGATATGTCACCCATGCCAGAACCAGTATAAACGGAAATGCCACCTCATAGGTACCCAATGCCAGAAAAAGAGCTGCTGTACTTCCCACCGCATATCGTTTCTTTCCGGTATCCAGATACCGGATCTGCAGCCACAGGGAAAGAAAACACCATAATACCACCAGCTGGATCAGCATATGATAGCAGTAGAGTCCGCTGTCAAATTCCGGTGTCATCTGAATCAGCACCGGGAACAGTACCATATACAATACCTGAAGGCATTTGGAGCCGGTCATCTTTTCTATGCAGAGTCCGGAAACCCAGTTACTGAACCATGTCATAAACACAAGACATGCCTTATATACCGGAACCGATGGGATGAGTGTAAACAGCAGTGCAACATAATTGGAAAACGGAAACATCCGGCCTGCCTCCAGCCACATCTTCCACTGTCCGAGCATAACCGCTATCGGTCCCGGTCCCCCAAGATAAGGTGCTGCCTGTATATTGCTGTTCCACATATCATCCGCTGACAGCCCACTGGTCAGAATCACTGAAAATGCGCATACATAAAGCAGGAATATTGCAACCTGCATTGCAATATCCCTGCTGTTCGCACGGCATTTTTCAGTTCTGATCTCCTGTGCTTCCCTCATTCGTAGACTACCTTTCCCTCTATCCGGTTCTCCGTACTTTCCTCTCGTTTACTTCAGTCCGTAGCTTTCTGTCAGCTTCTTAAACTCATCTGAATATGCGAAATTCTTCAGAACCGTATCTCTGCTCATTCCTGCCTTCAGCTGCTTCTGCCAGTAAGCATAGCCGTCCGCATCCGGTTCCCGATCAAAGAATGTCCGGTAGAGAATCGTAAGATATTCCTTATCCGAATACTTCTTATTCTTAAATTCCTGCGAATTGATGAACTGTGACGCCACATCATACGGAGTTCTTGTCTTTGTCCAGATCGCCTCTGTCCAGTAATTCAGACCATCTGTATCCGGCTTTCTGTTTAATGCGGTCTGATACAGTCTTCTTACATACTTTGTCAATCCTACATTATGATCTCTGCCCTCTGTCAGCTTGATCTGTCCCTTTGCCACACCATATTTATCACAGATCGATGTAAACTCGGTAGAACCGATAAACTGTGCCAGCACATATTTTCTGGAACATCCGGCACTTAACACATCCAGCCAGTATGCCTTTCCGGATGCGTCTGACTTCCGGTTCATCATTGTTGTATACATGCGTTCCACATAATCTTCATTGGTTGTCTTCTGATTGATAAACTCCTCACTGTTTACAAACTTCGCTACTACCGATGCGGCAGTCTCTCCGTTTGCCAGACAGGTGTACCAGTAATAAAGACCTGCTTCATCCGCATTTCGCTTTAAAATATTCTGATACAGTCTGGTGACAAATGCCTTAACCTCTTTTTCGTTTACCTTTGCCAGATCCGGTCGCGGAGAAGCAGCCACCGGCATATTGTTATAAACCGGGATCTTGAATACAAATGTATTATCCAGAATATTCATGCCGGAATAAACAGAATAGGCTGTTTTTCCTTCATTTAAAGCACCCAGGATATTCTGCATGTACTGGTGTGAGAACAATCCGTAATAGGAATCATCTACATCAAACTTCTGCAGATACAGGGTATCCTGTCCTTTGGAAATATAATTGCCGCTCAAAATGCTGGCACCGCCTGCAATACTGTTATACCGTGTATTCCAGCCCTGTGCCTTTGCATAATTTAATCCATTCACATAAATCTCGGTCTCCGTTGTTCCAAATGCCTGAATATTGAAGAAATTATAATATCCCTCATAGCCCGGATAAAGACCGGAAATCAATGGTGAGGTTCCGGCTGCGCCCTGCTCCTGCCGCACTCTGGCTGCCAGCATAAACGGACTGACATTCGTCTGTGCTCCGGCAAGACAGAATGCCTTTGCATAGGTAACCACGTCATCTGCCATCTGCGCATGCGACATGAAGGTTCCGTTTATAATTGCCTCGACCCCTTCCTCTGTCTGATAATTGCTGTTATAGGTCAGAAGCTCAAACTGAAAGATCGTGTCCTCTGTCAGGAAATTTCTCGGATCGGCATAATACATAACAGCCGCCTCCGATGCCTGTACCCAGTTGTATCCGCTTAATCCCTTATATTCTCCGGTGATCGGATCATAGGCCCATGACTGCTTGCCCTTATAGGAATCATCCATGCTCCGTGGCACCAGACTTCTCTCCGGTGTCATTTCAGCCGCAATAAAGGTATCCCAGTCAATATTGGTAATCTGCGGTACAAATACCCAGTTCGGATGCGCTGCGTGGAGTGCCCGGAGATTTGCCTTATAGCTCTCCGGAAATGCAGCAATTGAGGCTTCAAAATCCGCATTCACCGCCTGAATCTTCGCATCTGTACCGGTTATCTTCTCTGCTGCCCCGGTCTGTGCCTCTTCCGTATCTGTCTCCGTATCGGATACCGTATTGATCTTCGCCTGTTCTACCAGATCCTCTACCGGAAGCTTGTCCTGATAATCCGCTTCCATACAAAGAACATATGCTTCCTCAATATAGCCTTCATAAACGGTTCCGTTCACCGATACCGACACCTGATACCAGCCACTGCCGTCTTCTGCAATTACATAGGACAGCAGAACCAGCTGTTGTCCGGAATACAGGGTAATCCCCAAATCCTTTCCGCCCGGATATTCCCGGAGATTATAATCCGTGCAATTAAACAGGATTGCCTTTATCTGATCGATCGCTGCCTCATCCACGGTCTGGTCCTGGGCCAGTAATTCCGTCAGGACATCCGATGTTTCTGCTCCCTGTACAGTTTCCTGTGCATATGTACTGCTAATACCTGTTGCAGACAGCATCAGTGTCGCACTTAATACTGCTGCTAAAATCTGATTCCTTCTTTTTCTCATTGTCTGCTCCTTCTATCTGTTAATTTCTCTTACGATTGTTTTGTTTCATACTCTTACTGAAAGCTGTAATAAGCCTTCATTCCATCTCCATGCATGAGCGGTTCTGCCCCTGTTTCCGTCGCCAGTATCGCTTCCATCGCCGTACGCTCATCCGGAAGATAGGCATTCCAGTCAATATAAATACCTGCAAAGCCCTTCTCACGGATCGTGTCGATCTGCTCTGCAAGTGGCTTCTCATTCAGCTCCTTCATCCATGTGTCGGTCTCTCTTCCGCTCGGTGCTCCGTAGGACCATTTCAGGGTATCCGAATGCAGATAACCCGCAAGCAGTCCGTAATCCATCAGCTGTTCAATCCCGCCATTTTCAGGATACTTCATATACGGAAGCTGATAGATCATTGCTCCCGGCTCTTCCTCTTCCTCGATCTGCTTCACAAATGCCTCATCTGCATCATACCTCTGCGCGGATGCCACATGTGTCTCCGGGCTTCTCGGAACTGTCTGATCATAGATACCGCCGGCCAGAACGATCAGCATACCGGCCCCGTAAAGGACCTGCTTCCAGATACGGCCTTCAAACCATTTCTCCCAGATCCACTGCAACGCAGTATCGATTGCCAGCAGCGAAAACATTGCAATAAAAATAGAAAACCGGTTATAACAGCGAATCGAACCTGTCACAAAGGATAAAATAACCGCAAATCCTCCAATGGTTCCAAACAATACCGCTGCCAGATTAAAGGTAGCAGCGATCCTTAAATTCCCCTGTTCCTTCAACCGCTTTCTGCCTGTAAACAGCACCACGCATAACAGAATAAAGCCAAGTGCCATAAAAAGTCCCAGCGAGGCACTTCCATTCTCATTTACCAGCGGATACGCACTGTCATACAGATTCCGCAAACGCATTAAAATCTCCCGGCGATGTCCCTTGATCGGCAGCAACAGCTGTATGATCTTCAGTCCATACAATTCCGCACCTTCACCGCCCTTGGCAAGTGCCGGTGATCTGCCATTCTGTGACCAGTAGACCAGATTCGGAATTGCTCCCGCAAGTAAGGTAGCTACGATCACTCCGATACTGAACAATGGTTGCAACACCTTTTTCGCTTCTCCGTTTAACAGCCTGCACAGAATCACAACGCACAGGAAAAAGCACATAAAAAATGCATAATAGATTCCGGTCAGAGCCATAACCATCAGGGCAGCTACCCTCAGGATGTTTCCGACTGTCAGAAATCCCTTTTTCCCTTTCTGAAACAGCTGCTCATCCTTCATCATACGGATCAGGAATAATACCATGATCGGAACCATGAAATACATTCCCAGAAATAAATGTCCGGTAGACCGTACCATATGATACGGTGCGAACGCATACAATACTGCGGTCGGTGCCGCAATGATCTCATGAATGTCCAGCTTTCTTAATGCGTAGTAGGCTGTCAGTCCGGCCAGAAAATATCCGCTGAAATAGAACAGATTAAAGGCAAGCACCCAGTTTCCGGTTACCCAGACCAGTACCTGTTCCATAGCATTCAACACCAGCTCCATCGTTGTGGCGTCATAATAATCTGCCCCGTCCGGTGCGCCGAGAAATGCATTGTGATAAATCCAGCCGTTATCCTGCATGGATTTTACCGTTGCCATGCCCGTCCAGCTGTCTCCGCCACTGCTGTAATTGATCGGATATCTGGCGATATCAAGTCCTGCCAGTCCCAGAAGCTGATAGAGCAAAACTCCAACTGCCAGTATCACAAATACATATCCGAGTATCTGCCATAACCTTTTGCGAGCTTCTACCTTCATGCCTCCAGTCCTTTCTTCATCACACACAGCTTTGTGCGCTTCTTAAATATCTGCTCCTGATAGCGGACCTCAAGCTCAAAAACACCCTTCATGCCGCCCCAGATTCCCCTTACCGGGATCTCCAGTTCTTTCTGATCCAGTGCCATATTCATCTCAGCTCCGCTGACAATCTCATTGCCCTGTACATCCATGTATCGATATGTGATCTCTGCCTCTTTGAGACCGATCGCATTCTGCAGCAGGAACGGTAATCTGGTAAATGCTTCCTCTCCGATCCCGATATACTCCGGCAGCCGGATCCGGCAACCGTCCTGCGTAAAGCTCAGTGCAAATGTCGGATATTCTCCATACATCATCTCATAATTAGCACGATATGCCTGGAACATGGCTCTGGTCTGATTGTGTTCTCCATGATAATTCATGTAGTCCACAACCTTCTTCCGGTTCTCCATCTCTGTTCCCGCATAATACTCTTTAGAATACGTTTCAAAAATCTCTCCCGGCTCATACAGCTCCCGGTAATAGTTTTCAAAGATATATTCCTTCGGGAACACTTCCAGATCCCATGCCCCGCAGCTGCCCGGCCAGCTCATAACCACAAACGGAAGATTCTCCACCTGTCCCGGATAAACTGCATTTACATAATTGAAAAAGATACTCCATTCGCTATATCCTTTTGTCTCAATGCCCGGATGCTTCTCCAGAATCTCCCGATAGATCCTCTTGTCGATTGCCTGCGGCATATGTGATTCATACATCCAGGTAGAATAGCCCTGCTCCTGCAGGAACTGTCTGGTCCGGAACATACAGTGATCAAAGGATGAATAATGATTCTGATCGCCTTTCCAGTTCTGCAGATGATAGCAATAATATCCACAGAATTTACCATCTTTTATAAACACATCCTGATCGATCGGATACAGTGGACGATAATCATCATCCGCCATAATAAATACATCATCGATCAGATCGGATTTCATTGCCAGACACCGCAGGAAGAAATTCCGCTTGGAATGATCCTCCGGCAATTCCGCACCGTTTAACACCTGTGAATCCGTCAGGTACTGTAACCGGAACCTTCCATGATATTCCTTTTCCATGATCTCTACCATAGAATCCGGACAACAGATCACCAGTTCCTCGATAAACGGCATAAAAGCTTCCATATACGGCAGAGTTTCCAGCAAATCCTCAGAACGTGCCGTCAGATATACCATCTGCTTTACCTTCTCCGGCATCGGATATGGATATTCCACCTTCACCGTCTCCAGTGCATCCTCTATCTTTTCGGTTACCTCATCCCAGGATACCGGCTGATACTTTGCAACTTTCTGCTTTACCTCTTCATACCGATCTGCATTCTCCACCCATGACATACAGACATCGGCAAAGCTCTCCCAGGAATTCGGATCAAAGTAATCACAAAGCTCTCCGCCTACTTCCCGGAGAATCGGAATATCGGATGCAAGCACCGGGGTGCCTCTCTGGAACGCCTCGATGATCGGTAATCCAAAGCCTTCATTAAAGGTCGGAAATGCCACACAAAATGCATGTCTGTATAAATAATCAATCGTCACATCATTCATACCGCTTAAATGAAATAACTGCTGATCTCTTTTCGGATGCTCCTTGATCTTCTTCTCAAAGGCCTGCACATTCCAGCCGATCCGCCCCGCGAAGATCAGGTTTATGCCCCGCTCAAACAGCGCATGCTCAAATGCTTCGAGTACCAGTGCATGATTCTTACGCGGCTCGATCGTTCCGACCATCAGAACATACCGTCCGGCTGCTACTGCATTGACAGCCTCCGGGTTGATCTCTGTATCATCGGAGCTCTTAATATTAAAGTCCGAGCCAAGCCATGACACCTTGCCCGGAATCTTCGGCAGCTGCAGCTGATCCAATAACTTATCAATCTCATCCAGGGTACTCTGTGCGGATGCAATGATCAGATCTGCATTCTGCAGGTAAGCCCCGATATAGGTCATGAAATTATAAACAGTCTGCTCATGACAAAACTGCGGATGTGTGATCGGAATAATGTCATACACATACACCACCAGTTTCACACCGTTGGCCTTCAGAATCGGAAGCAGATGGCTCCGCTTTAACGACAGACTCCATACGCCGTCAATATCAAAAAATACAGTCCCAGGCTGCATATCCACAGCCTTCAGATGCTGCTCGGTCATCACTTCATCCTTGGAGCCGACTCCATCCGAAAAATAGTCAAAAAACTTCTGCTGATCTACAATCTGAAAATCCTTATATCCGTCATGATAATTCAGTAAGACAATATCCAGCTTCCGATTCCGGATCATACGCAGAACAACCTCCCGGACCACCCGCTGAATACCGGTCAGGAAATCTACTCTAAGCAAATTGGTAACATCAATATATATCTTCATACTTTATTTTCCTCTTACTATTCTGTGTGCGACTCTGCGAATCGGTTCCGGCATCTTCTGATAAACCTTATACAGACGATCCTTCATGCCCGGACGGTCTGCCGCCTGCGGCTCGCCCCCGGCCTCTGCCTGTGCCTGTCCCGTCACCCGGACCAGCTGATCCAGTACCGGCTGTGGTCTGACTCTCGGATCCATGATCGTATCATTGATCAGTGCCGATGACTTAATAAACGCCTCCGGTGATGATAACAGTGTATTCATCAGCTCCGCCTGAAAAACTGTCGGATTCTTGGATTTTATATTCGGATTCCAGTCATTGGTCACTGCCTCGTCCGGAAGCCGGTTTAAAAGACTTAAAAATGCTCCCTGGAAAAAGTCCTCATTGGCCTCTAAGGATGACAGCTTCTCGCCATCACAGATGCCCGGCTCATTATCCAGCGAAAACAGATATACCTCTTTTCTGCAAAGCATTTTCCCATCGTATTCCTGCAGTCTCTGTTCCACAATATCATATAAAT
>CABQJA010000081.1 GCA_902464345.1 uncultured Clostridium sp. | reverse complement strand
TCGGATGCTTCCTCGGCTGTTTCAATTCCTCTACCGCATTAGGAGCATCGTACATTGGCAAGCCTAAATCTCTCTTTACCTCTGCGATATATGCGGTATGTACCTTGAAGCCGTATTTAGCTTCTATGTACTCCTTTATCATTTTGTAGGTCACTCGTTCTTTGGGCTTATAGCTTTCGGCTCTTTTAGCGATATTATCAAGCGGAACTTTTCCCTCACCCTCACCAAACTCAACTTTTACGTTGATATGTCCGTCTGGCTTTTTGTGGGAAAGCAGTACTACAGTCTCCACATGCCCCGTCCACGGGAACATGTCATACGGCCATGCCTCCCCGACCACATACCCCTGTTTCACCAGATACTTCAGATCCCTCGCCAGAGTTTCCGGATTGCAGGAAATGTACACGATCCGTTCCGGTGCCAGCTTCACGACCGAGGACAGAAATGCTTCATCACTACCGGCACGCGGCGGATCCATGAATACCACGTCTGCATGCTCCCCCTGCTCTGCCATCTGAACCATATAGGCTCCGGCATCTGCCTGATAGAACCGGATGTTTTTCACGCCGTTTACCTTTGCATTGCGGATGGCATCCCGGACAGCATCCGGATTCAGTTCGATTCCCAGTGTGTCCGCTGCTCCGTCACTTGCAATGAGTCCGATCGTTCCGATTCCGCAGTACGCATCTATGACCCGTTCTTTTCCGGTCAGACCTGCCAGCTCCACAGCCTTTCCATACAGAAACTCTGTCTGCACCGGATTTACCTGATAAAACGACTTTGCCGAAATACGAAATGTCTTTCCACACAGCTGGTCCTCGATATAGCCCTTTCCATATAGCAGAATCTCACGTTCTCCAAGTACCATACTCGTTTTCCGGTCATTAATATTCTGAATGATCGTTGTTATCTCCGGATGCAGCTTCCGTAATGCTTTAATGAAATGATTCTTGGATGGGAATACCGGTGTACCGGTCACCAGCACAACCATGATTTCTCCACTATGGAATCCACGACGGATCAGCACATGCCGCAAGAATCCGAATCCCCGATCCTCATCATAAGCTTTCATACGAAATGATTTTAACAGTCCACGAATATCCTGAATGATCTGATCTGCTTTCCGGTCCTCGATCCGGCACTCCTCCACCGGTACTACCCAGTGTGTCCCTTCCTGATACACACCGGAAATAACACCCTGTTTGGTATTCGCATAGACTGCATGCACCTTATTTCGATAATGATACGGATCCTGCATTCCGGTAATCGGCATGACCTTACAGATTCCCCGCAAATACCCCTCGACCAGCTTCTGTTTCAGCTTTAAATGACCGGCATAATCTCCATCCAGCATATTGCAGCCGCCACACTTCTTTACATACGGGCAGCCACCGGTAGCGGTTCCGTTTCTGTGCACTTCACTTTTATGCATTTCATCCCCGGTCTTCCTTTTCTTCCCGGTTCTTATCTCCTGGCTCATCAGTGCAGATCCTCCTGAATCAGTTTCCATTCATCATATTTCAGATATTTATTCTCCAATGCCCGGATACCATGGTAGAACACTTCATTTACCGGAGTCGGAATGCCTAATTCCTTACCCATACGGCATACCATGCCGGAGAACATTTCTATCTCTGTTTTCCTGTGGTTCTCCAGATCCTGCAGTGTAGACGGTTTATTATGCGGTCCGACATGCGTCATTAC
The DNA here is from genome assembly GCA_902464345.1 of uncultured Clostridium sp. Classification (GTDB taxonomy): domain Bacteria; phylum Bacillota; class Clostridia; order Lachnospirales; family Lachnospiraceae; genus CAG-632. The sequence goes on along the minus strand of CABQJA010000081.1, from coordinate 7,402 downwards.
ATAGTCCTGCGCCTTCATTTCCTTTTCTCCCAGCATGATTCCCTTCGCATTTGCAATCGCTGCGACCTCTCTCATGGCTGCATGTCGGATCCAGTTCGCATCTTCACTGTAACGGAATGCGCCAAACGGCAGACTTAACAACGCGCAGGTCAGGTTCTCTCCTACATTTGCCATGAATTTCCACCACATAGAGAATAATACATCCTCTTCTACCTGATATGGAATACCTGCTTTCTTAAACACTTCGGCCACCATTGCGACCCGCTCGGATGGCACAAAGCTATCCCCACTGCCATGCCCCTCTTTATCACCGAAATGTACCTTGCCTCCCTCCGGATCATAATGTGTCTTATGATCCTGCATCACTACTGACATCCTCATCAGGGAATAGATCACATGCTCCCATCCATAGATTGCGGCAGCCTTCTCCTCCGATTCTACTCCATTCAGCACCGCCATGATAATGGTATGCGCACCCACCTGATTTCGGATATCCTCCAATGCCTGATCAAGTCCGGTATCCTTCGTTGCTATAATGATCAGATCCGATGGCTCCCGATTCTCAGAATCAATTACCGGAAAGAAATACTGTCTGTCATTTACCCAGATACCCTCGGTCTCTAGTCGTTTCTTCCGGTCTCCGTTTGCAAGCACCCGGAAATCATCTCCATAGCAGGCCTGCAATCTCGGTGCAAAGAACGACCCCATCGCACCCAGTCCAATTAATGTTATCTTCTGAATCATAATCTGCCTCCTGAACATCATTCTCGTCATATACAGATATTTTATCATGTCAGAGTCTGTTTTTCCATACTCAACTATAATCCCGGCAGTTGCACCGAAATAACACAAAAAGCGTAGCAACCCGAAAGCTGCTACGCTTCTGTAATATAATATTCTGTTTATTTTTCTGCAGCTACTTCTACTACAGATTTTGCCAGACCTGCCAGTCCCTGAATCTCAGAAGGGATAATGATCTTTGTTGCCTGACCGTCTGCTGCCTTTGCAAAAGCCTCCAGACTCTTGATCTGAATAACTGCATCGCTTGGATTTGCCTCGTTCAAATAAGCAAGTCCGGCTGCATTCGCCTTCTGCACTGCCTCGATGGCCTGTGCCTGACCTTCTGCCTCACGGATTGTAGCCTCCTTCTTTGCCTCTGCACGAAGGATTGCTGCCTGCTTATCAGCCTCTGCCTGAAGGATCAATGACTCCTTCTGACCTTCTGCACGAAGAATTGCAGACTTCTTCTCACCTTCTGCGATCAGAATCTGCTCACGGCGCTCACGCTCTGCCTTCATCTGCTTCTCCATGGCATCCTGAATGGCTGCCGGTGGAATAATATTCTTAAGCTCGACACGGTTAACCTTGATACCCCATGGGTCGGTTGCCTCATCCAGGGTTGCTCGCATCTTGGTATTAATGGTCTCTCTGGATGTCAGTGTCTGGTCTAACTCCAGATCACCGATGATGTTACGAAGTGTGGTAGCTGTCAGGTTCTCGATTGCCATAATCGGATTCTCAACACCGTAGCAGAACAGCTTAGGATCTGTAATCTGGAAGAATACAACCGTATCGATCCGCATCGTTACATTATCCTTTGTAATAACCGGCTGTGGTGCAAAGTCAACTACCTGCTCCTTTAAGGTCACACGCTTTGCCACCTTATCAATAAAAGGTGCCTTAAAATGAAGACCTACAGACCATGTTCCGCGATAGGTTCCCAGTCGCTCTACGACATACGCATATGCCTGTGGTACGATCTTAATGCAGGATACTGCAATAATGATCAGGATTACAACAATAAAAATCGTAAATCCAATCATACCGCTTGCTAATGCTGCTCCTGCTGCAGCTGTTCCAATAATTCCCATTGAAATACCTCCATCATTCTTATTCATTATAAAGAACTGCCCTTCCGGCAATCACTCTATACATTATCTGGTCTCCTCTGCTGCTGTCTCTGTCGAGGTCCCGTCAACAGGCTCAACCATACATTTCACACCGGAAATCTCCCGGATCACAACCTTCTGATTCTTCGGAATCACGATTCCGTCTGTTACACTTCTGGCAGTCCATTCCACATCACCGATTCGGATTTTTCCACTTGGTGCCACATTATCAATCGTCTCAATCACAATCGACTGCTTTCCTACCAGACTCTCTGCATTCGTCTTCTCCAACCGGTTATTCAGATGTTTCACTGCAAACTTTCTGGTACATGCCAATAAAATCGCCGATACTACAATAAACAGTATCACCTGCAACCAGACCGGTGCGCCGAACATTGCTGCCAGTGCCGATACCAATGCTCCTGCCGCAAACCAGATACTGGTGAGCCCCAGAGTCATGATCTCTGTAATAACAAACAATAATACAAGTGCCAGCCATATAATGACCACAGTTCCTATCTGCATACACAACTCCCCTTTCTTACAAACCGGAAGTAATTGTACTCCGCTACTTTATTATACTTGATTTCTATATACATAACAATTTACAAACTTCTTACGATTCTGTAATATTCGCGTAAAATCAGTTCTTCTTGAAATCCTCCAGCTCCAGTCCTTCATTATTCTCCAGAACAATCCGGATAGACCACTCATTGGCAAACAGAAGCAACGGATTATCCTTCATATCCTTTACCTTCTTGCAGTCACTGATCCGTTTTAATTTATTCAGATCTGTAGCCGGGTCCTTTACCCAACGGATATAATTATATGGCAGCGGCTCCAGACGCACCTCACAGTTATACTCATTCTCCAGACGATACTTCAGCACATCGAACTGCAGAACACCGACAACACCGACGATAATCTCTGACATGTCCAGAGAATAATCCTTAAATATCTGAATTGCACCCTCCTGTGCGATCTGGGTAACACCCTTCATGAACTGCTTCCGTTTCATGGAATCCAGGGATACCAGTCGGCAGAAATGCTCCGGTGCGAAGGTCGGGATTCCCTCATATTCGAACTTCTTTCCCGGCGTACAGATTGTATCACCGATTGCGAAAATACCCGGATCAAAAATACCGATTACATCACCCGCATATGCTTCCTCAATTACCTTCCGATCCTGTGCCATGATCTGCTGCGGCTGTGACAGCTTCAGCTTTCGACCACTCTGCACATGATAGACATCCTTGCTTGCATCGAACTTACCGGAACAGATCCGCATAAATGCGATCCGGTCATGATGTGCTTTATTCATATTTGCCTGAATCTTAAATATAAATCCGGAGAATGGTGCCTCGATCGGATCGATCAGACCTTCATTTGACATTCTCGGAAGCGGTGACTTCGTCATCTTCAGGAAATGCTCCAGAAATGTCTCGATACCGAAGGTCGTAAGTGCTGATCCGAAAAATACCGGAGACAGCTTTCCCTGATCTACCAGCTCCTGATCAAAGGTATCACTGGCTCCATCCAGCAGTTCTACTTCATCCAGCAACTGCTGATATAACTCATCGCCAACAGCTTCCTTCAGTGCAGGATCATTCAGGTCATAATCGGTCTCTGCCGCAGACTTTGCACCACCCACAGATACTGCCCGGAACATAGATACCTGCTTCGTCTCCCGGTCATATACGCCCTTGAACCGCTTACCGGCTCCGATCGGCCAGTTGATCGGACAGGTCCTGATACCCAGAACTGTCTCAATATCATCTAACAGTTCAAAGGAATCTCTTGCCTCCAGATCCATCTTGTTAATGAATGTAAAGATCGGAATATGACGCATAACACATACCTTAAACAGCTTAATGGTCTGCGCCTCAACACCCTTTGATGCATCGATTACCATTACCGCAGAATCCGCTGCCATCAGGGTACGATAAGTGTCCTCCGAGAAATCCTGATGTCCCGGAGTATCCAGAATATTAATGCAATATCCATCATAATTAAACTGTAATACAGACGAGGTAACCGAAATACCTCTTTCCTTCTCAATGCCCATCCAGTCAGAAACCGCATATTTGGAATTTGCCTTTCCCTTTACCGAACCGGCTGTATTGATCGCCCCACCATAAAGCAGGAATTTCTCGGTTAATGTTGTCTTACCTGCATCCGGGTGTGATATAATCGCAAATGTTCTTCGTTTTTCAATTTCCTTTTGGTACTCCTGTGCCATAACAGCCTCCTAATTTTGTCAGTCTTACAATGTTATATCATGTATGGACAGATTTTTCCACTCTTTTCAGTCTGTTCCTTATCCGATTGCCCGGCGGTTCAGAAACCGCTTCTCGTATTCATCTGCCGGAACCGGTCTTGAGAAATAGTATCCCTGAATATCATCACAACGATGCGCCTGCAGGAACTGATACTGTTCATCATTCTCCACACCCTCAGCCGTAACACTCATACCAAGAGAAGTTGCGAACTCGATAATACTGATGACGATCTTATCACCACGTTCATCTCCGATGCTGTCAATAAAGCTCTTATCCACCTTTAATATATCGACCGGAATGACCTTTAATGACATCATGGAAGAATAACCCACGCCAAAGTCATCGATCAAAACCTTCATTCCCATATCATGAAGACGATCTACCGTATTTCTCAGAATCTCTTCATTATTAAACATTGCACTCTCTGTAAACTCCAGTCCGATATATTCCGGCGGCAATCCGGTCTCATCCAGAATCCTCTGATAATAATCAACCAGATTCCGATCAGCCAGTTGTACTCTGGAAAGGTTGACAGATACCGGAACAATTGACTTCCCCTCATCCAGCCACTGCTTCTGCTGGAGACATACCTCACGGAACATATAACGGTCCAGCTCTACAATAGAATCATTATTCTCCAACACCGGTATAAATCTTCCCGGCGGAATAATTGTTCCGTCCGGACGAATCCAGCGCACCAGTGCTTCTGCACCTGTGATCTGCTGTGTTTCTGCATTTATTTTGGCCTGATAGAACACCACAAATTCCCTATTTTTCAATGCGGTATCAAAATCATCCTCTACCAGCTTTTCCCAGATAAGCTGTTCTTCCATTTCTTCATTATAGAATGCGTAAAAATGCTTCTCGGAATCCTTTGCCGCGGCAAATGCCATCATAGAGCGGCTATATGCTGTTGAGAATGACTCCTTCGTTCCCTGCAGCAGATAAACTCCGATTCTCAGGCTCAGATTATATCGATTCTTCGTTGTTTCGCGGAGCAGCTTCCGATAATCCCGAATCCGGAGCTCCAGTTCCTCCCTGCTCTGATAGGTCAGAAGAACTGCAAAACGATCTGCCATTCTGTGTCCGCAATACTCATGCTCCCGGAAGATTTCCTTCCAGATCCGATCCATGTTCTGAAGGATCCGATCTCCTTCTTCACTTCCGTACATATCGTTGATCATCTTGAACCGGTTCAAGTCCAACGATAGTAGCGCAAATGACACATTGGGGCAACCACTGACTGTCTCTTCATAGTCCTTCTGGAATTTTGCAAACGTATCACCACCGGTTACCGGATCTACATATGCCAGGGTCTTTAACTCTGCCTGCTTCTTTCTGTACTGATTCACAAGCAGCAGAATCATAGCAATAAAGATACCCGCCAGCACCACGACCAGAATGATCGTATTCCGTACCACAACATTCATCTGTGTATCTACCACACTCACCGGAACAACCGTCATCAGATACCAGTTATTGACAGATAACGGATAGCAGTACAGATACTTGTCTACTTTATTTCGGAACACAATCCTTCCTGCCTCTCGTTGTTCCATCAGCTGACGCAGTTCATTTGTCGTCGTTGCATTCTTTCCATCCGCTTCTTCAATAGAAGTAAAAATATTTTCCATATTCTGGAAAGAAGTTGCGTGCGAAGAATCCACTACGGTATCTCCCTTCGCATCTACCATATAGGAGTATCCTTCGCCGTGAAAGGATGGAGTCTCCATCGTAGCTCTGAAATTTCTCGTATTATACGTTGCATAAAGAACGCCGATCACCTCACCGGTTTTCTCATCATGAATCGGTGTTGCATATACATTCACATAGTCCTTCGCCACCCGATTCAATGTAATTCTTCCGGATAATACACTTTCTCCGTTCCATGCCCTCTGATAAAATTCCTGATCCTTTATATCCATGATCTCGCCTCTGGTTGAATATGCCCTCCCATCTTCCAGGGCGACTCCCATACCGCGTAATCCATTCTCTTCTACAATTGGCTGCAATTGTGTATGTACACTTTTCAATATAGCATCCGGTTCTGCATCTATATCGATTTCCATAACATGCGACAGATCCGAGAGCATATCCTGCTTCCGCTGAATCTCGGTTTCAATCGCCATCGCCTCCTGTGAAGACACCTCCTCCAGCGTCCGAAAGACCTCCCGTTCAAAATTCTCATTCAGATTGTCAATATAAAACAGTACTGATACGACCAATATCACTGTCAACAATACCAGTGACAGCCATAGCTGCATCATTGAATTCCGTTTCATTCCGTCACCTCACCTATAACTCCGAATATGCAAAACGATACTTAATATCATTGTATCGGTTCTTTTCTATATTTTCAACCGATTTTTGCATATTCGGAGTTATTCGGAGTTATTTTAAGCTATTTCCGTTAACCAAGTGTCACATCCAGAATCATCATAATTGAGAACCCCGCTGCAAACATCAGTGTTCCAATATTGGAATGCTTTCCTTCTGCCATTTCCGGTATCAGCTCTTCAACCACAACATATAACATTGCTCCGGCTGCAAAGCTTAAGAAATATGGCAATACCGGTACCAAGATAGATGACAACAAGATTGTGATCAATGCAGCAACCGGTTCTACCGCTCCGGATGCTATCCCATATAAGCACGCTTTTCTCCGGCTCATTCCCTGGCTTCGCAATGGCATAGACACAATCGCTCCTTCCGGGAAATTCTGAATTGCAATTCCAAGTGACAATGCCAGTGCCCCAAGCATTGTAATCTCTGACTGTTCGGCTAACAATCCGGCATAAACCACACCAACAGCCATTCCTTCCGGAATATTGTGAATGGTCACCGCCAAAACCAGCTTGGTTGTATTCTTCAGATTACTCTTAGGTCCTTCCGGTTCATCACTATTCATATGCAAATGTGGCGTAACTGTATCCAGAAATAACAGGAACAAAATACCCAGCCAGAATCCAACTGCTGCTGGAACAAATGCCATTTTTCCCATAGCTTCTGACTGATTGATTGACGGAATGATCAGACTCCAGACAGAGGCCGCCACCATAACACCCGCAGCAAATCCTGTCAGTGCCTTCCGAACCTGAGCGTTCATTTCCCTTTTCATAAACAACACACACAATGCTCCTAACGAAGTTCCTAAAAACGGGATCAATAATCCCTTTGCAATATTTAAGTACATAATTTATACCTTTTAACCCTTTCCGACATACTTAATATGCC
>CABQJA010000080.1 GCA_902464345.1 uncultured Clostridium sp. | reverse complement strand
ATACCGGTGCGATGTATCGGGCAATCGCGGTTTATTTTCTCAGAAATCATCTGGATCCGGAGAATCCGGAACAGGTAGCACAGGCATGTCAGAAGCTGGAGGTAGCGATCAGCTATGAGAATGGTGCCCAGCAGGTATGGTTAAATGGCGAGAATGTGACCGGAGAGCTTCGGACAGAGGCAGTCGGAAATATGGCATCGAAGTCCTCGGCAAAACAACCGGTACGTGATAAGCTGCTGCAATTACAAAGAGATATGGCAGTTCGCCAGAATGTGGTAATGGATGGCCGGGACATTGGTACCAATGTTCTGCCGGATGCAGAGGTGAAGATTTATCTGACGGCATCTTCTGCAGAGCGGGCAAGGCGTCGGTATGAGGAGCTGGTAGAAAAGGGAGAAGCCTGTGATATTCATCAGATCGAAGCGGATATCATCAAACGGGACGAGCAGGATATGAATCGTGCGATTGCTCCGTTAAAGCAGGCGGAGGATGCATATTATCTGGATAGCTCGGAGCTTACAATTGATGAGGTTGTGGATTGCATTCTGGAGCGGTGTAAGGAGAAGCGGATATGGAAATCATAATGGCGAAAACAGCCGGATTTTGTTTCGGTGTAAAGCGGGCTGTGGATACTGTTTATGAAGAAGTCGAAAAACATAAAGACAAGCCGGATCATCCGGTTTATACCTATGGGCCGATCATTCATAATGAAGAGGTGGTCAACGATCTGGCGGATAAGGGCGTAAAGGTCATCCATGATCTGGAGGAGCTGCGACAGATCCATAAGGGCAGTATTGTAATCCGGTCACACGGAGTAGAAAAGAAGGTTTATGATCTGATCAAGGAGCAGGGACTGGAGCTGGTAGATGCGACGTGTCCGTTTGTCCTGAAAATCCATAAAATTGTCCGGGAGGAATCCGAAAAAGGGAACCGGATTCTGATCATCGGAAATGATTCCCATCCGGAAGTAGAGGGAATCAAAGGATGGTGTAAGACCAGGCCAATCGTGGTGGAAACGGAGGAAGACATCGATTCTATCGACATAAAACAGGGAGAGAAACTGGTAATTGTATCCCAAACGACATTTAATAACAAGAAATTTCAAGATTTAGTTGAAATTATTTCAAAAAAAGGGTATGATATATGTGCTTGTAATACGATCTGTAATGCAACCGAGGCAAGACAGAAAGAAGCAGCGCTGATTGCCGGAGAAGTAGATGCAATGATCGTTATAGGCGGTAAGAATAGCTCAAACACACAGAAGCTATATGCTATCAGCAAACATGAATGTGCAAATACTTACTATATACAGACACTCGTTGATTTGGATTTGACTGCTTTTGAATCCGTAAGTAGGGTAGGTATTACTGCAGGGGCATCTACCCCAAATAATATTATTAAGGAGGTTCATGACAGCATGTCAGAATTAAGTTTTGAAGAATTATTACAGGAAGATGAAAAGAATCGTACCCAGGTAGCTCCGGGTAAATTAGTGGAAGGTGAAGTATTAAGTGTTAAGCCGGATGAGATCATTGTAAACATCAATTACAAGTCTGAAGGCGTGATCACCAGAGCTGAGTATACCAATCAGCCAAATGCTGATCTGACTACCATGGTTCAGCCGGGCGACAAGATTACAGCAAAGGTAATCAAGAATAACGATGGTGAAGGACAGGTTGCATTATCTTATAAGCGTGTAGCACAGGATAAGGCAAACGATATGTTAGAGGCTGCTTGTGAAGAAGGTAAGGTATTAACCGGTAAGGTTGTTCAGGTTCAGGATGGCGGACTGACTGTTCTTTATGAAGAGAGCAAGGTATTTATCCCGGCAAGTCTTGTATCTGATACTTACGAGAAGAATCTTGAGAAGTATATGGATCAGGAGATCGAGTTTGTAATTACAGAATGCAATCCTCGTAAGAGAAGAGTCATCGGTAACCGTAAGATGCTCCTGGTTGCTAAGAAGGAAGAGGCACAGAAGGCATTATTCGAAAGAATTGAAGTTGGCATGACTTTGGAAGGTACTGTTAAGAATGTAACAGACTTCGGTGCATTCGTTGATTTAGGCGGTGCTGACGGTCTGCTTCACATTTCAGAGATGTCATGGGGCAGAGTTGAGAATCCTAAGAAGGTATTAAAGGTTGGCGATGTTGTTAAGGTATTTATTAAGGACATTCAGGGCACAAAGATCGCACTTAGTATGAAGTTCCCAGAGGCTAACCCATGGGCAAATGCAGCTGAGAAGTATGCAATCGGTACGGTTGTAACCGGTAAGGTCGCAAGAATGACAGATTTCGGTGCATTCGTTGAGTTAGAGCCGGGTGTTGATGCATTACTGCATGTTTCACAGATCGCTAAGGAGCACATTGACAAGCCATCATCTGTATTATCAATCGGTCAGGAGATCACAGCTAAGATCGTTGACTTCAAGGAAGCAGACAAGAAGATCAGCCTGAGCATGAAGGCATTACTTCCGGATGATGAGGAAGCTACAGAAGAGACAACTGAAGAGTAATCAAAGATCTCATAGAAAAATTGAGTAGGAGGGAAATCATTCAGATTTCCCTCCTACTCAGTTATATAGGAAAACAGGGTGGGGCGAGATATGACAGATTATGAAGTATTTAAAAAGCAGATACTGGAGCTGACCGGGATTGATCTGAATGCCTATAAGGAGCGGCAGATGAAGCGGAGAATCACAACGCTGTCCTTAAAATATGGCTTTCAGACCTATGAGGAGTTTTATCAGGATTTAAAGAAGAATGCGGAACGTCGGAAACAGTTCCTGAATTATCTGACGATAAATGTATCGGAGTTTTATCGGAATCCGATGCAGTGGCAGACACTGGAAGAGAAGGTAATTCCGGAGCTGATCGAAAGGAACAGGGGAGAACTGAAAATCTGGAGTGCTGCCTGTTCAACCGGGGATGAGCCGTATACCATTATCATGATGATGAAGGAAAAGTTTCCGAAGGTGCCGGTGAAGCTGTTGGCAACGGATCTGGATGATGAGGTACTTGCACTTGCAAAGCAGGGATTGTACCCACAAAAAAGCCTGGCAAATCTGCCTGAAAAATACGTCCAGAAGTATTTCCGGGAGGTAAGGCCGGGATATTATCAGATTGCGGAATCTATTATGAAGGAAGTGGAGTTCCGGCAGCATAACCTGCTGGCAGATCCATATGGTAAGAATTATGACCTGATCGTATGCAGGAATGTATTGATCTATTTTACGGAAGAGGCCAAAATCGAGGTCTTTAAAGAGTTTCATAAGTCTCTGCGTAAGGATGGCTATCTGTTCATTGGCAGTACCGAGCAGATCCCTGCAGGCACGATCCATTCATTTTGAACCGGAGTATTCATTTTTCTATAAAAAAGAAGAGATAAGATAATCCGTCCAGAAACGAGTATTTTCAGACAGTTCCGGCTTCCATTCGGCATAAGAAATGGGGTCGGAGCTGCTTTTTTTATACAGCTTATCGGGGCTGCAGGCGAGACCCTGTGGACAGGGGAAGAAAACAGAGGTGTGCTTCAAAAAGCCGGTTTCCTTAGTTGCTTTCTGTTTATAACCGGTATCCACGAATGCAGCGATACTTTTATGCATAACGGTATCCTCGACCGGAAGGTAGTAATAATCCTTCCAATTTTTCAGATAATAGCGAAGCTCTTCCTTTTGTAAAGGAATAAGCAATGTTCCGGAGGTGCCGGCAATCTGAAGGTTGCCATATACAGTTTCCTTCCTATAGCAGAGCGAAATCGGCTGCGGGAAGGCCAGAGTCAGAGAGAGACAGGATTCCTGTTCCTGTACTGTGATCAGTTGAAATTCATGGGCTGCCAGTGATTCAAAGGATAATAAACGCAACATAGGAATCATAGCCAGAATATCGTCATAGTTGTGCTGTAAAAGCATTCTCTGCAGGTCTTCGTTCTGTTCTTTTAAATAGGTTTTATAGATCTTTATCAGTTCTCCGCCGGAATAAGGATCGGTTCTCGGAATATTAAGGGCCTGTTGCACGGTCTTTAACTTCAGGTCGGGCAGAGCAAGACCGGAACGGTAAGGCTTGATCAACTTATATAAATCAACACTTTCAAGTGCTTCCAGAGATGAAATCGCATGCTCAAAGTACTGACCGGAGGTTAAGGTCTGATACTGGGTATATTTCTCCTTCAGATATCGGAGATCAAAGCCGTCTCCGTTGAAATGAATCAGAGTATGAAAGGAGGAAATAATATGCAGGAAGGTATCCAGGATGGTCAGCTCCGAACGGCCGTCATCATTGAAGAGCAGCTGGTAATGCCAGGAATCGTCGGAATAGAAACACATTCCGATCAGGTACAGCATCGTATTTCTGACTGAAAAGCCGGTTGTTTCAATATCAAACAGCAGGACATCTGCCGGTTGATACCGGAGCTCCAGACAATAAAGTTCAGATTGATTTAGGGTTCCTGTGTATGTTTTCATGCTTATTCCTCGGTCTGTCGGATCAATAAATTACTATCGTTCATTATAACAAACTATCAGGTGTTTTGCAGTTATTTTTTGCTTAATGAGGATTTCTATGCTATACTAATGTACAAAAAGAACTGGAGGCGGCTATGTTAGCATATATACGTGGAACATTGGAAGAAATGTCAGAGGATTCTGTGATTCTGGATCATCAGGGAATGGGATATCAGATTTATATGTCGGCATTGGATATCAGTGAGCTTCCCGGTATTGGCCAGTCCGTTCTCATTTATATACATATGAATGTCCGGGAGGATGGAATCAGTCTGTACGGATTCCGGACGAAGCAGGCAAAGGAGATCTTTCAGCTGTTGATCGGGATTTCCGGTGTCGGCCCGAAGGCGGGTATGGCATTGCTATCGGCATTGTCAGTCGCGGATATTCAGATGGCAGTATTAAGCGGAGATGCGAAGGCATTAACGAAGGCCAACGGTATCGGAATGAAGGGCGCACAGCGCATTATTATGGAGCTGCATGATAAGATTGAGCTGGAATCTATGCTGGAACCAAGGGACGATCGATCCGTGGCAGAGTCTGCAGGGGCAGTCGCCGACGAAGATATTACCGCTTCGGTTGCGATGGCACTGGTGAGTCTCGGTTATTCGCAATTGGAGGCGATGCAGGCAATCCGCAGAGTGGATGCTGCACAGGAAATGAATACGGAAGAACTGCTGAAGGCAGCATTAAAGAAATTAATATAACGGCTCAGACCGGGAATGGATAGAACAGAATGAACAATCGGATTATTACAACTGAATTTACAGAAGAGGATGTGGCGATCGAAGGAAGTCTGCGACCGAAGTATCTGGATGATTATATCGGACAGGAGAAGGTGAAGAATAACCTGAAGGTATTCATTGAAGCGGCAAAGCAGCGCGGGGAATCGCTGGATCATGTTCTGTTATATGGCCCACCGGGACTTGGTAAAACAACGTTGGCATCAATCGTAGCCAATGAGATGAAGGTAAATTTAAAGATTACTTCGGGACCGGCGATTGAGAAACCGGGAGAGCTGGCAGCGATTCTGAATAATTTATCGGAACATGATGTTCTTTTTATTGATGAGATCCACCGGTTGAATCGTCAGGTGGAAGAGGTTTTATATCCTGCGATGGAGGATTTTGCAATTGATGTGATGATCGGTAAAGGAGCGGCTGCGAGATCTATTCGGCTGGATCTGCCGCATTTTACATTGATCGGAGCGACGACCAGGGCAGGTATGTTGACAGCACCGTTAAGAGACCGGTTTGGCGTGGTAAATCGTCTGGAGTTTTATACCGTGCCGGAGCTGACGGACATTCTGGAGCGCTCCGCCTATGTACTGGGGATTGAAATCGATACTGCCGGCGCGGTCGAAATCGCGAAGCGGTCGAGAGGAACTCCGAGACTGGCCAATCGTTTATTAAAACGTGTGCGAGATTTTGCAGAGGTGGAATATCAGGGCGGTATCACCTATGAGATTGCACAGAATGCCCTGGACCGGCTGGAGGTAGATACGCTGGGCCTGGATGAAACAGACAGGAACCTTCTATGGACTATGATTGAGAAATTCGGAGGAAAGCCGGTCGGACTGGAAACATTGGCTGCAGCGGTCGGAGAAGATGCCGGAACAATTGAGGATGTATATGAACCATATCTGATTAAAAACGGATTTATAAACAGGACCCCACGGGGACGGGTGGTAACAGAGCTATGTTATCAGCATTTCGGATTACAGCATGAAAACGCAAAGAACGAATAAGGAGGAACAGTATGGCAGAGAAAAAAGACACACCGGTAATTATTAACGGAAAGGTTTATACCCTGAGTGGATACGAGAGTGAGGAGTATCTGCAGAGTGTTGCATTGTATATCAATAACAAGATTTCCGAATGCAAGGGAAGCGAGCATTACCGGAAGCTGAGTGCAGAACACCAGGGAATCCTTCTGGCTCTTAATATTGCAGATGATTATTTTAAGGCGAAGAAGCAGGCTGAAGCCAGTGAGAAGCAGGAAGATGAGAAGGAAAAACAGCTTTATGATCTGAGACATGAGGTGATTGAGACCAGAATCAAGCAGGAATCCGCATTAAAACTGGTAGAAGAATATAAAGAGCAGGTGAATGCACTTCAGCGTAAGATCATCCAGCTGGAGGCAGAGCATGGAAGAAATGAGGAAAAATAACAAACAGCCGGAAATATTGGCGCCGGCAGGCTCCTTTGAAATTATGAAGCAGGCCTTTCAGGCAGGAGCAGATGCCGTGTATCTGGGAGGACAGGCGTTTGGAGCCAGAGCATATGCGTCTAATCTGTCAGACCGGGAGCTTGTTCAGGCAATCGAATATGCCGGAATGCATGGAAAGAAATTATATCTGACGACCAATACACTGGTGAAGGAATCAGAGCTGGAAGCGTTGCGAACATTCCTGCGTATTCCGTATGAAGCAGGTTTACACGCGGTAATTGTTCAGGATATGGGCGCATTATCCATGATCCATGCAGAATATCCGGAGCTGGAGCTTCATGCGAGTACCCAGATGAGTATTACAACACCACAGGCATGTCAGATGTTAAAAGAGCTTGGGGTATGCAGGGTAGTCCCTGCCAGAGAATTATCCATGCAGGAGATTTCAGTGATCAAGGAGCAGGGTGGCGTTGATATTGAAGTATTTGTTCATGGGGCACTTTGCTATTCTTATTCGGGCAGATGCTTGATGAGCAGTCTGATCGGTGGCAGAAGCGGAAATCGGGGACGCTGTGCCCAGCCGTGCCGGCAGTTATATAAAGACCGCAGTGGACGGGAGCAGTATCTGTTAAGCCCGAAAGATCTCTGTGCTTTGGATACAGTCCCGCAGCTGATTGAAGCGGGTGTGGATTCCTTCAAGATAGAAGGAAGAATGAAACGGGCAGAATATGTGATTTCTGCTGTGCAGGCATACAGACAGGCTGTTGATGCATATATAGATCAGAGAGTGTTTCAGACAGAGCAGAGAAAGCAGGAACTGGCAGATATATTTAACCGCGGAGGGTTTACGGACGGATATTTTTCCATGCATAATGGAAAAGCTATGATGTGTATGGAGCGGAATAACCATAACGGCATTTGCCTCGGAGCAGTACAGGCCGTTCAGGGAGGTACGGTGACTATCCGGCTAAGAGAGGATTTAAATATCGGAGACGTGTTGGAAATCCGAACACGGAGCGGTGAGAATATCGAGCTGACATCCGGAAAGACAGGCAGAGCAGGACAAGAGGTTATATTAAATGCATCCAGGCTGCGGCAGATCCGGAACGGAGATCCGGTCTACCGTACGAAAAACAAGCAGCTTGCAGAAGCCTTGCTTGAGGAAAATGAGCAACACCAATTGAAAGAAAAAGTTCACATTTCCGTTATTCTGCGGAAAGACTTATCTGCTACAATCAAAATGTCAAGTGATAATGAAACAGTAACGGTCACCGGCGGTATTGTAACGGCGGCAGAAAAACAGCCGTTGACAGAGACCGTGATCCGGGAGAAGCTTGGAAAGCTTGGAGATGCTCCGTTTGAGATAGCGCAGATCAAACTTGATATGGATGAGAATATATTCTTTTCCATGAAGGAGTTTAATCAGCTGCGACGGGAGGCATTAAGCCGGCTGGAACAGCGATGCAGAGAGCATTGTCACAGGACCTGTACGGTGCCGGCGGCTTCATTGGATATGAAGAAGCAGAACGCAGAAACAGAAAAAACGGAAGTAGAGAAATATGAAGAAGGCATTCCGGTGAAAAGACTGGCTGTCACGATTGCAACGGAGGAACAGCTCCGGGTGGCAATCCGGACCGAATCGGTATACCGAATCGATATCGAGCTTGAGTCATTTCCGGATTCGGATATCGTTAATATGATCGGGCAGATCCGGGAACACGGAAAGCTCGCATACCTGGCACTTCCGCATTGCTATCGACAGAACATGAAGGATCGAATACTCCGGATGCTTCTGACAGATGCGGATGGATGTCTGGTAAGGACATTTGATGAGGTGGCACTCTGGAGAGATACCGGAAAACGGATGCTGGCAGTACTGGATGCTTCGGTTTATGTATATAATCATAAGGCTGCTGAGGTCTGTCAGAAAGCCCTTGGGTGTCATACCATGACACTTCCGATGGAATTAAACCGGGAAGAACTGGAAGAGCTGATAATGCATACACCGGAAATACACTGGGAATGGGTGATATATGAGCAGCCGGCAGTTATGATCTCGGCACAGTGTGTTTATAAGAATAATGATAGGTGCGAGAAGCGAAATGCCACTGATCTGGAATTTTCTAATGCACATGGCGATACTTATATTGCAAAAGCGGTTTGTAAAGAATGTTATAATATCATTTATCAGAAGAAACCAATATCTCTGCTGGAGAGAAGATATGATCTGACGGGAATCAGGGATTATCGGATCGTACTGACGACCGAAACCGGAAATCAGGCGGAGAAAATACTGGCGTTCAGGCCGGAGGGCATCTGCCAGGAGGGACACTACAGGAAAGGAATCGAATAGAATGATTACGGTAATCACGATCATTTCACAATATATAGGAATTGTGCTGCTGACCATCTACGGATGGCTGTGTTTCAGCATATTCAGGTCGACCGATAAGGCTGTGAGAGAACGCAAGCTGACCAGGCAGATCATTTTGATTTTTGCGGTTCATTTTCTCTGGTATCTGACGCTGTTCTTAAAAACAGAATCCATAAAGATTCTGATCCTGTACGGTGCACAGATATTGATGGCGGTATTATATATGGTGTTATATCACCGGTATTATCCGCGTTCCTCCAGACTGATCACGAACAATATGTGTA
>CABQJA010000079.1 GCA_902464345.1 uncultured Clostridium sp. | reverse complement strand
CCTCGCCATCGACAGACACACGACCCTTCTGCACATCCCAGAACCGCATGAGAAGCTTTAAAAGCGTAGACTTTCCGGAGCCGCTTGCCCCGTGGATCCCTGTAATTCTTCCCGGCTCCAGCTTCAGATAATAATCCTTCAGAATCGTTTCTTCCTCATATGCAAAGGTTACGTTCTCCGCCTCGGCTCCTGCAAATACATGGTTGCTTTCTTTCTCATATCCTCCCGGAATCTCCTCCACTAACGGAGCCTCCTCCAGCAACGACAGCACCCGTTCTCCACTCGCCAATGTCTGATTCAGGTTATTGGACAGGCTTGACAAAGCAACTACCGGCCCAAAGGATCCCATCATTGCAATCGTACAGGTGAGGATTCCATCAAAGCCCACGGCTCCTTTGTTGTATAACCATATCGTTAACAGCAGCATTCCAAAGGATGCCAGCAGAATCACCATATTGGTAAACGAACGCTGGTAACCTTCCAGTCTGCTTAATGACCGCTGCAGTCCCGCAAGCTTTCCGGAACGTTCTGACATCTGTGCCTTTCTGCTTTCTCCCTGTCCGTACTGGATCGTCTCATCCAGTCCCCGAAGAGAATCCAGCACGAAGCTGTTCAGCTCCCCAAATCCTGTCCGGAACTCCATTCCGCTCTCGCTGCCCCGTCTGCCATTCCACATCGGGATCACAACTCCTACGGTCAAATATGCTACAAGCGCCAGAAGCCCTGCCAGCCAATGATATCTTCCTATAAAAATCACCATGATCAGAGAGGTTATGATCGCAATGGCTATCGGAGAGATCGTATGTGCATAAAACACCTCCAGCAGCTCAATATCCGTTGTGATTATGGAGATCAGATTTCCCTTATCACGACCTTCCAGCTTCGCCGGGCAGAGCTTTCGAAGACTTGCAAACACCTTATGCCGAATAATTGCCAGCAGTTTAAACGCAATGAAATGATTACAGTACTGCTCTGCATAGTGCAGGATTCCCCGAAGGACTGCAATCACGATCATCACAATCAGAATCGTCCGCACCGGAGCTTCCGCCAGCCATAGATGTTCCATCGGAACCGTCACTCCCGCAACACCGGCGGCCAGTCCGTGAAGCATCACCTGTCCAGCCAGAATTGTCAGAAAAATTGCACACAAATAGCCTAACGTTCCCAGGAGGATTGCCGCCAGCATGATGTGAATCAGAGGCTTCACCAGACCGATCAGCTGTCCCATAATTGCAATTGCGCTTCTACGTTTCTTCTCCATTATCTGGCTACCTCCTTTCCATAATTTTCCAGAGCCATCTGGCTCTCATACAAATGTCGATATGCTCCTCCCGCCTGCATAAGCGCTTCATGCGTTCCGTTTTCCTTTATTTCTCCGTTCTGCAGGAAATAAATCCGATCCGATTTCACAACATTTGCCAGCCGATGAGAAATCAGCAGTACCGTCTTTGTTTTCGCAAGCTCATGAATCACATCCATGATCAGTTCTTCGCTCTCCACATCAATATTGGAGGTTGCTTCATCAAAAATAAATATCGTTCCCTCCGGTTTCAATAATGCTCTTGCAATTACCAGCCGCTGACACTGTCCGCCGGACAGATTTTCCGCTCTTTCCAATAACTTCGTCTGCAGGCCTTCCTGTGTCTGCAGGAATCCAAAAAGATTCACCTTTTTAAGAACCGCATTCATTTCCTCTTCTGTCGCATCCGGCTTCGCCATCCGCAGATTCTCTTCCACGGTTCCTTTAAACAGATAGCTGTTATGCCGCACCAGCACTACACGTTTCATCAGATCCGCTTCCTGTATATCGGAAAGCGGAATACCTCCGATCATAACTTCTCCGGTGTATCCCCGGTTCTTTCCGGACAAAATTCCGGCAATCGTACTTTTGCCACATCCGGATTCTCCGACCAGAGAGATAAAGCTTCCGGCCGGTAGTTCCAGACTCATACCTTTTAAAATCTCCCGGTCCTCCTCATATGAGAAATGTACATCCCGAAGTGAAATATCCAATGCTCCATCCGGCAATGTTCGGTCTCCGGTCTGTGGTTCCGGCAAATCCAGAATTCTGAAAATCTTATCACTGGCAGCCATCCCATTCATTGCAATATGGAAATAGGATCCCAAAAGCCGTAACGGCAGGAAAAATTCACTGGCAAGTAAAACAATACATAAGGTTCCCGAAACACTGAGATTCCCATTTAAAAATTCTGAAACCGCAACCGCCATGCCGATCGCAGCACCACCATATGCTACAATATCCATAACACTGGTGGAATTCAACTGCATAGTCAGTACCTTCATGGTCACCCTGCGAAATCTCTGTGACTCCTCATCCATCTCATCCGCTTTCTGCTGATCCGCCTGATAGATTTTCAAGGTAGTCAGGCCCTGCAGATTCTCAAGGAACGAGTCACCCAATCCTGTATAAATACTCCAGTATTTATTTAATAATTTCTTTGCAATCTTCTGTACTACCACGATTGAAACCGGGATCAGCGGTACGCAGATCAGCAGAATTACACTTGCCTTCAGGCTGACTCTGCACAGGATGATAAACAATGTGACCGGTGCCAGCATACTGTAAAACAACTGCGGCAGATACTTTCCGAAATATGTCTCCAGCTGTTCCACACCCTCTGCAGCCACCTGAACCACTTCAGAGGAGGATACCTGCTCGCTGTAGGACGCCCCCAGTTTCAACATTTTTCCGTAAATCTTTTCCCGCAGGATCCGTTTTACATCCACACATGCCCGGTAGGAGGATTTCGCCCCCATCCGTTCACTCATAAACCGCACAAACACCACCAGCACCAGAATCAGAACCGTCCGTCCGATCATTGCCGTTGTAACCGTCTGAGCTACCATGCGTTCCAGCAGATCCGCAATCGCAAACACCGCCACCACCTGTGAAAGCAATGCGATCCACTGCCATAAAACCGTATATACAATATATTTTTTTGCATGGGATAAAAGTCCCACCAGCCTTGTTTTAATCATCTCTTTCTTATCCTTTTACCTGTTTTCTTTTTTCTCTTTTGCTGCATATCAGATGCCACATTGCAAGAACCGGATGATATAACATCATTCTCGGCCCGGAGAACCGCATCACCTGTCGGATCTGCTCCCGTTTCTCCGGTTTATAGCAATGTACCCTGCAGTTTACGCAGAAGGTCTTCTCCTTCATAAACGGACATTTCTGACTCCCGAGCTTGGCATAATCAGATAGCTCCTGGCAGGTCCGGCACATCTGTCCCGTTTTCTTCCATTCATCCGAATGATTTTTCCGGCAATACAGGCGGATCATTTCTTCTACGATATATTGTTCTTTCTGTCGTTTTTTCTCTGTCTTATCCATCTTATATCACTCCAATGGGTATATTATACCTTATCAAAATAGCGAACACAACGATTTAAAAATGCCCGGAGTTACCTCCGGGCACTGATAAACTATACGTTTTTAACTTTTTACAGAACTTACCAGCTCCGTTTATCGGATCCGACAGGCCTAATCCGACACCTGCTCCTCATGGTCCTCCAGCAGATTTTTCATACTGCTCAGGCTGATTGCAATCGTTGATGTATTATGAAGCAATGCGGATACCGTAGGCGGCAGCACTCCGAATACACCAAGCAATATTAAGGATGTGTTGATGCCGACGATTCTCCGGTAATTCTTATGGATTCGTTTCATCAGCGCATTACTGATTTCCTTTAAGATGATCAGTTCATGCAGGCTGTCCGCACCAACCGTAATATCCGCGATCTCCCGCGCAATCTCCGCACCGTCACTGATTGCAATTCCCACATCTGCTGCCGAGAGTGCCGGCGAATCATTAATACCGTCACCGATCATGATGACCTTACGGCCCTCACTCTTCTCCTGCTCTACATAGTGGGCCTTGTCCTCCGGCAATACCTCGGAATAATACTCATCCACACCGACCTTCGCTGCAATCGCACGTGCTGTCCGTTCACTGTCTCCGGTCATCATAACCACCTTCCGGATACCGGCAGCCTTCAGCTTCCGGATCACCTCCGGTGCTTCCTGCCGTAACGGATCCTCAATACAGATCACAGCTGCCAATTTACCTTCGATCGCCATATACAGATGCGAATACTCTGTCGGCAGGCTCCGGAATGTCTCTTCCATTCCTTCCGGAACCGCACAGCCCTCATCCTCAAATATAAAATGATAACTGCCTATGATCGCACGTTTGCCACTGATCGTAGTTGCAATTCCATGCGCCACAATATACTCTACCTTTGAATGTACTTCCTCATGCACAAGTCCCTTCTTCGCTGCCGCCTCCACAACTGCTTTCGCCATGGAATGCGGAAAATGCTCCTCCAGACAGGCTGCAATCCGAAGCAATTCGTCCGGTGCTTCTCCATTAAAGGAAATCACATCCACAACTACCGGCTGCGCCTTTGTCAGAGTTCCTGTCTTATCAAAGACCACTGTATCCGCTTCCGAAACAGCCTCCAGGAACTTGCCGCCCTTTACCGTAATGCTGTAATTACCGGCCTCCCGGATTGCAGACAGCACTGTGATCGGCATTGCCAGCTTTAATGCACATGAAAAGTCTACCATCAGCACAGCGACTGCCTTGGTAATATTTCTGGTAAACAGATACGTAAGACCTGATCCAAGTAATGTATACGGTACCAGCTGATCTGCCAGATGCTCTGCTTTGCCCTCTACGGAAGACTTCAGCTTCTCCGACTCCTCGATCATGGTAACGATGCTCTCATATTTACTTGAACCCGTCGTTTCCTTAACCAGAAGCATAATCTCGCCTTCTTCAATGACCGTTCCGGCATACACATAGCCTTCCACCGTTTTATGCACCGGCATAGACTCTCCGGTCAATGACGCCTGATTTACCATGGCATCTCCATCTACCACCAGGCCGTCAAACGGGATGACATTTCCCATATGAACAACCACCCGGTCACCGGACTGAACCTCGGATACCGGCACCAATATCTCCTGACCATCCCGTTTCAGCCACACATTGCCCACGTTTAATGCCATACTACGTGCCAGATCATCCACAGACTTCTTATGCGTCCACTCCTCCAAAATCTCACCGATTCCAAGCAGGAACATAACCGAGCCCGCAGTGTTGCAATCATTCCGGAGCAGGGAAACCAGAATTGCCGTTGCATCCAATACCGGTACTTCAATCTTCCTTGAAAACAGACATTTCAGTCCCAGCCAGATATATTTCAGAGCCTTCGTCCAAGTGATCACCATGCGGATCGGCTGTGGTATCAGAAGCTTACATCCATAATGCAGGACAATCTTATCCACCAATTGTTCAAAATATGTTTCATTTAATTCTCTGCTTGATTTCTGCAAACAGGTATCCGGAACTTTGACCGTATCATAATGAAACCGTCTTAAAACATCAATCATGGCGTTCCTGTCACCTGTATAACAGACTACCGCATCCTGAATCCGTTCTCTTACCCGGACAGATACTACGCATCCCTGCTGATTCAGGTAATATTCTAATGTATCTGCCTGCTCGTAAGACATCCGATTCTGCAATACATGAATATGGATACGACCTTTGATCTCATGCTTTATTACGAATCTCATTCTGCAGTCGCCTCCGGAGTCTCGCTATCCGGAGCCTGAAGCATATTGGTCTCTTCTACTTCTGATTCTTCCTCCGGCATATCATCAAACGCTGCCTCTTTGGCTGCCCGGTCCTCATTGATCTGCTTTGCCTCCGCATAAATATCAGAACAATTCTCCTGAAGCGTTGTTGCTGTTTTCATAACAAAATCCTTAGCCCGAAGGACAGCTGCTGTTCCATGTGTATAAGCCTTCTTTGCATCCTTGCTGGTTAATAACTTTAATCCGATGGTACCTACTGCAAATCCTGCTGCGAAAATACCAACTGCTGCTTTATTGATTTTTGACATAATCAATTCCTCCTTTTTTCATTTACCTTTACAGGTTTAACCCTTATTATAGTTTTTGATTTTCTGAATTTCTACCGGTTTTCTATTAATGATAAATATTATCAAAATGCGGCAGACTGCATACCTACACACAATCTGCCGCATATTACGTTATTCCATTACCGGTTGGGCTGTCACGTTTCGGATTTCCCTGTTCTCTGCGTAACCGCAGGCCTCAAGTCCGGATTGAATGATCTGATTCCATTTCTTTGCGGAGAGCTTAAGACTGGTATTATCATCAAACTCAATCATATATGAGGCCGGTTCCTCTGCGGATTCCTCTCTGGTAATCCTGTACATATTTCCTCGATTGATTACCCCGATTTCTTCCAAGGTATTGATCATACGATAGACAGTCGCCGGTCCAATACTCGGATCCCGTTCTGCTGCTTTATAATAGATCTCCTTGCAGCTGCTGCACTGATCACTCAGTATAATCCTCAGAAGCATCTTGCGTTGCTTGGTAATCCGATATCCATGTTCTTTTAATTTTCGGATGATTATTTCTTCTTCATTCACTGTCCGCAATGACCTCCACAGTGGCTGCAATCACCGCCGCACTGCAGTGACTTTCCCTTTTTCTTATCAGTAACCATACTTCTTACGATCAGGAATACGATTACCGCTAATACAACCAATACTACAATCGATCCTATATTCAGACCCATAAATATCACCCACTTTCTAATGGTTCTCGATCAACTATGCAACCTTCTTAACCTTTACATTCAGGGTCTTGCTTTCCTTATATGGACGGAACAGCAGGTAGATAAATGCTGCTACCAACAGGAATGCTACAACCGTTCCGATACCGAAAGCACCGGTTGAGATCAAGGTACCGATCTGATAGATACATAATGATACGATGTATGCCAGACCACACTGATATCCGATTGCAAACCAGAACCACTTTGGATTATTCATCTCACGCTTGATAGCGCCCATTGCTGCGAAACATGGTGCACACAGTAAGTTGAATACCAGATAACCATAAGCTGCGATTGGAGTCAGAACCTGTGCCAGGCTGCCCCATACTTCTGCACCGTCTTCTGCAACCTCTGCAAAACCGAACAGCATACCGAAGGTAGCTACTACGTTTTCCTTTGCGATCAGACCGCTGACAGCTGCAACTGCCATCTTCCATCCTGAACCGCCCTGTGTCCATCCAAGCGGAGCAAAGATCGGAGCGATCACACTACCAATCTTAGCCAGTACACACTGTGCCTGTGCTGCTTCCAGTGCTGCACCTTCCAATCCGTCAAAGTCAAGCATTCCGAAGGAACCATCTGTCCATCCGAAGCTCATTAAGAACCACAGTACGATCGTTGAAAGAAGGATGATGGTACCAGCCTTCTTGATGAAGGACCAGCCACGCTCCCACATGCTACGTAATACATTGCCAACTGTTGGCCAATGGTATGCAGGAAGCTCCATTACGAATGGTGCAGGCTCGCCTGCGAACATCTTTGTCTTCTTTAAGATAATACCGGAACAGATAATTGCTGCAATACCTACAAAATATGCACTCCATGATACCCAGCCTGCATTATCAAAGAATGCACCTGCGATCAATGCAATGATAGGAAGCTTTGCACCACAAGGTACAAAGGTTGTTGTCATAATTGTCATCTTACGGTCTCTGTCGTTCTCAATGGTACGGGATGCCATAACACCCGGAACACCACAACCACTACCGATCAGCATTGGTATGAATGACTTACCGGAAAGACCGAACTTACGGAAGATACGGTCCATGATAAATGCAACTCTCGCCATGTAACCACAGGACTCTAAGAATGCCAGGAACAGGAAGAGTACTAACATCTGCGGTACGAAACCAAGAACCGCACCAACACCGGCTACGATACCATCCAGGATCAGGCTCTTTAACCAGTCTACACAGTTCATGGAATCCAGCAGGTTCTCAACAAGTACCGGAATACCCGGAACCCATACACCATACGTTGTTGTATCCGGCTCGCCGGCATCTACAACTGTCTGTGCTTCTGCAACTACACTATCTGATAATGTAACGGTTTCAATCACTTTGTCTTCATCATCTAGGATATCTACAACAGTAGCACCCTCATCACCGGCTGCCAGGATCTGGTCTGCACGGCTATAAGCAGCTGCATCATCATCATACGCTGCAGAACCGATACCAAACAGATGGAAGCCATCACCAAACAGGCAATCATTGGTCCAGTCTGTTACCCAGCCACCAACGGTGGTTACGGATACGTAGTAAACAATAAACATAACAACTGCGAAGATTGGAAGTGCTGCCCAACGGTTTGTAACAACACGGTCAATCTTATCAGAGATTGTCAGCTTCTCGCCCTTCTTCTTGGTCAGGCAGTCTCCAATGATGGATGAAATATATACATATCTCTCATTGGTAATGATACTCTCGGTATCATCATCAAACTCTTTCTCTAACTGTGCGATCTCAGCAGATACATCCGGAACGGTTGTTAACAGTTCCTTGATCTTGTCATCCTTCTCTAACAGCTTGATCGCAAAGAATCTCTTCTGTGCATCTGCCACATCAGAGCCAAGCTTCTCTTCTACTGCTGTAATAACACTCTCAACGTCCTCTGCAAACTCATGGACCGGTGTCATCTCTTTCTTAGCCTGTGCAAGTGCAACTGCCTTCTCTGCTGCCTTCTCGATACCGACACCCTTCAGTGCGGAAATCTCAACAACCTCACAGCCTAACTTCTTGCTTAACTTGTCAATATGTATCTTATCACCGTTCTTCTGAACGATATCCATCATATTGATTGCCATGATCACCGGAATACCCAGCTCCATAACCTGTGTTGATAAATATAAGTTACGCTCAATGTTGGTACCATCTACGATGTTAATGATCGCATCCGGCTTCTCATTGATCAGATAATTTCTGGCTACTACTTCCTCCAATGTATATGGAGATAATGAATAAATACCAGGTAAGTCCATGATGGTAACATCTTTATGATTCTTAAGCTTACCTTCCTTTTTCTCTACTGTTACACCCGGCCAGTTACCTACGAACTGATTGGAACCTGTCAACGCATTAAATAATGTAGTCTTACCACAGTTCGGGTTACCTGCCAACGCAATTTTAATTGCCATCTTTTTGCTTCCTTTCTTATGATAATTAATAATTAACTTTTATATGTTTTTGCTAATGTCTATTAATATTCATTAACATTTATTAGCATTTGCTAACACAAGAGGTAAAAAAATTACTCAACCTCGATCATTTCTGCATCAGCCTTCCGTAAAGACAGCTCATAGCCTCGAACTGTTACCTCAACCGGATCTCCGAGCGGAGCAACCTTTCTTACATATACTGAAACTCCCTTAGTAATTCCCATGTCCATGATACGACGTTTTACAGGTCCGTCACCCGACAGCTTCTTGACTGTAACTGTCTGACCAACTTTCACTTCTCTTAGTGTCATGTCTTCTCTCCTT
>CABQJA010000078.1 GCA_902464345.1 uncultured Clostridium sp. | reverse complement strand
TTTGTATATTTTTCATTAAATTTGCCCACTTTTTACACAATTATAACCAAAGTATTTAAGCATTCTTCAGCCGTAAGACTGCCCTCGTACGATATTCTGCCTCTAATCCGGTCAGTTTCTTAACAAATGCAACCATTCTGTCATCCAGTGCAGTCACAGAGCAATACATCTCCTCCGGATATTTCTGATATATTCTGTCCGTCATGTATTGAAGCATTTCCAACGGTGCCATCATCGCAGTACCATCCGAGTACAGCATGGATACTCCGATTTCCGAATCTCTCTGCTTCACAAGCAGAATTCCCTTCGGTATATTTTTATCCATATACAGACAGCTGCAGTCTGCATCATAATCCGCCGCATAGATCGGAGTATCCACATATAATTCATATGTATCCCGCGCTTTTGCCGCTATAGCATCAATCGTTTGCTGTTTCACATCCTTTAACGCTTTTACATTTCCATAGCTGCCTTTCTTAAGGATATCATTCTTTAAATCCTTAAGCCGGAACCTGAAATATCCGCTCTGCAGATCCTCAAAGTCAAATGCAAGTGCCTCACATATCTCATGAAGTCTCGGTCTTAGTGACCTCTGATATTCAACCGCGAATTTCTGATACCCTTCCTCTCGTACATACGTCAATACTTCAAGAAATACCGCATCTTCGTATTCTGTATCCTTTACTGTATCCGCAAGATTCATATATACCATTGATACTGCATTTCCGAAGCGTTCCAGTACAACAACACCACTCGGAATATCCATTTGTAAAACTCCCATCAGAAGTATCTGCTCATTAAAGATGTATTCCTGCTGGATACTGCGTGGAATATATTTCACATATAAAGCAATATCGCTTACTGATATCTTTATTATATCCATCATGTCTTCCTCCTACTCTCCGGCAGCCGCAGTCTTTGGATGAGCCTTCAGGTAATCCAGTGATTCTGCTATTTCGGCTGTATCTCTGCAATTCCTTATTCTCTCCAGCCTGTTGCCGCCGGCCTCATCGTTCAGCATACCCTGTGAAAACAACGAGACTGCCTTTATACCAACTATGTTATAGAAATGTATCTGGTGTATCAGCCTCATCTCCTCCGGATTGTTGCTGTCAAGTACATCAAAATGTGCCACTATATTCTCCGTTACCTGGCAGAAAATAAAGTCATCATGAAATTCTTCCATATGTGCCATTACATACTCATACTGCGGAATTTCATATCCATATTTTTTTTCAAGATAATCCAAATGCGGTGCCATTGCATGCAGCAGTCTGCGAAGACCCTCCTTATTCTTTGCCTGCAGGTCTGCCTGCGTCTCCATATCCTCCATAGCTGCCTGTTCGGTAATATCCGCCTCTTCCATTTGTTCCCTGCTCAGCTTAAGATGTCCTGCAGCTAATAGTTTAACAATCGCCTCGAACTCTTCTTCCGGCATATCTTTCAGTCCCTTTGTATTCTCTGCCCAGCCAAAGCTGCGGAACAAGGCTTCATTAATTTCTTTCTTCTCACCCGCCAGATGGTAGTTGCTGTTTGTCAGTCCATACTCCGCTTCTATCAGGTCTGCTTCCTCCTGTCTGCCCATCTGTACCAGCTTATAGTAAGCAGCTCTGACTTCTTTTTCTGAGGTACCGCTCATGGTTTTTTTCACCTTTTCCACTGCCTCTGAAATCTTATCCTCTATGCGCCTCGGTGTATGTTTTTCACTCGGTTCCGGTTTCTCTCCTGTATAAAATTTCATTCCGCGCTTTATGTATGCATCATTCAGCAATTTCCAACCCAATTTAACCGCATTTTCTGCCGACTTATAGGAATGCTTTGCAAATTCCAGAATCCTGTCACTTTCTTTTCCTGTAAGCCTCATAGAATCCAGCTTCTGCATTTCTATCTCATTCGCCAGCATATCCGACGTCAAGGCATCCTTCTTATAAGCCTCCATCATGCTCAGCATCCTGCCCATAACCATATAATTTTGAATCAGAATAATCTTACTGGTATAGATTTTCTCCAGTTCATGTGATGGAAATACCAATTCTTTAATGGACTTTCCTGTAACCGGATCTATCTGTTTACAGCAGTCACACAAATGCATATTTTCCATCCCTATTCGCAGGAACTCCCCCTGCCTGTTTATAATTTCCTGAGGATCCATATTCTGCAGACTTTCCAGTTCCATATTCATGGTTTCATTATATAATGCCTGAAATTTCGGTTTATATATCCGCACGATTTCCGACTGTGCTTCTTCTCTCTCTGCCTGCGTCTTCGTCTTATCCGCAGCCTTCAGCGTATACTTCTTGGCCTCAAGAATTTCCTGATTATAGCGATGCGCCTCTTCTGTATCCTCTATCTGCATCAGCATAAAGGCTCTGCTGTCGCCCTCCAGCGCCTTCCTAACCTCTTCGCTCTCATCGCCAATCAGTTTTTTCCAGATTTTGGTCTTCTGCTTATATGCATCTCCATACATTTTTGCATCATCAACTGCCTTTTTCTGTGCATCCAGGTATTCCTGACTGGCATATCCGAACTGATACAGAAACTCTGCCATTTTGTCATAAATCGGCTTTCCTTCGAGAATATGTTTCAGTGACATTTCCAGCATGATAATGGTTTCCTGCATGTCATCTTTCTTCTCATCCGTGCTCTCCTTCCGGACATGCATTGCTTCTTCCACCTCCGGTTCTATATCATCCGGCATTTCATCGGTCAGTGATAAATCTGAAGTATATATCGGTACGGTTTCCATGATGTTCCGCAAATATACCATGATAGAATCCAATACCTCCTTATTCGCTGCATATTCTTCCGGATGTGCCTCCAGCATTGCCGCATAGATATCTAATGCCGCAAAATGATAAGGATGCGCAATTCGATCCGTTTTAATAAACGAAGTACCTTCCTCTGCTTTGTACGCATTCCGTACTTGCTGATAGTCTACCTGCATTTCTGCCAGCTTTTTTTTGGAATATTGTTCAACCTCTTCCGCAACAACAGCGTCTAACTCTTCTTTATTCTTCCTTCCCTGCTCCACAAGACTCTGCCGAACCTCTTCATCCGAACGCAGCCTCAATAAATCATTCCCGTCAATCGGAACCAGCCGCTGTCCATTCCGCTTCAGGCCGTTCATCATCAGAGCATTATCATAAGCCGCCTCCAGCACCGGATAGGATTTCATCGCACTGCCTACCTTCTGCTGAAAAGTTATTGTCATTTCACTTAACTGCTCCGGGTTCCGCAATGTAAAATAGTCGATTGCTTCTTTCAGATCATCCATATACTCCTGTGCTTCTGCCGGATTCTCTCCTACATAAACCGGATCTCCGATTGCCGGGATCACTTCAAAACATCTCACATATTTCTTCAGGAATTCAGGGTCTTTCTCCTGTCCATCCCCGGTTGCTTCCTTCTTTTGCATATATGCGGAATATTTCTTCTGCATATCCAATGAATACTCGCTTGCAGCTAATATTCCTTTCTTCTTTCCGGCATTTATCTTTTGTTCCCGCTGCTTTTGCTTTTTCTTTAAAGTCTTCTCGTCCGGCTCCTCCTGCATCGGCAATACCGTCTCCTGCTTTGGCATCACGCGCAGCTGCTCCTCCGGCTCAGAACTCATCGCTCCTTTGAGTAGCCGTGCTTTATATTCAGACAAAAAAGCCCCTACCACTTCTTCCTGTTCCCACCGGAACTGATCCAGTTCCTTTTCACTGAGTGCAGGATGCTCTGTAAAAAACGTCTGGCGCCGGAATCCCTGTACCTCTTCCTGCTTTGCCTGTTGTAAGTCCGCATTTTTATGCATTGGACCTGCATGCATGAATGCTTCTCCTCCCGGATTACCTGTATCCATATCTTTACCCTTCCTTTCTACTTTCCTTTTCCCTTTGTTTCGTGCTGCTTTTATTCTTTTCTTTTTATTTCCGTTTCTCTTTTGCTTCGTGCTGCTCCCTTTCTATCCGAGCCTGCACATCGTAATCTGGTTCTCTATCTCTGCTTCCATGCCGTGAACCAGTCTTTGGAAGAGCCATCTGCTCTCATCACTGAACATAGTTATTTTCATTGTTTTGTATGGATATCCCTGCTTTTCCATGCACATAAAACAATGTTTTAAAAGCGGGACAAAAAATACAGCATTTTTCTCGCTGATATATACAGAATTTAAGTACAGGATTCCATCTACATCCGTCATCAGAATATAAGCTCCGATTTTTCCCTGATACTCATATGCAAGCGAATATTCCGGCAGCAAAGTTCCCTTAACATTCTCGACCCGGCAGCAGGGCAGTACGGCAGACCGCACCCGGTTCCTGTAATCATATTCCAATTCGTGCGGAAGCTCTGGCATACTGTAAATATGAGCCGAGCTTTCTTTCTCCCGAACCGGTATTTCTGCCAGATAAGAATCTCTCCATGCTTCGGTTGAAACCGTCGCAATTGATTCTCCGTTTTCCGGAACCATGAACCCATATTGCATGAAAAACCGTACCATAGCCGACTGCTGTTCCCTCGAGACCACACCCGAAACAATCATTCCCTCCGGTGCCTCCCGCTGTGCCAGCTCCTGCAGCTCTTGAAAAAGCATTCCTCCGATTCCCTGTCCCCGTAATTCTTCTCTGACATACACATAGCGGATATATAAAATCCGTTCCTTGATCTCATATAATATGATCCCGGCACAGGCATCCTCAAATGCCCCCAGACACCGGCAATCCGAATGTATGTATGAAGGCGCAAGCCACGGTACTTCCTCTTCAGATATTGTCTGAATTTCCCTGATTTTTATCATTTTTATCACCCGCTCCTTCCGCCTCAATGTACTTTACGTGCAGTATACTCATGAAAGGTCATAAGATAATCATTCAGTTCCATATTGAATAATCCATTACTATCATTTTTTGAGAGACCAATGCTGCTCGCATTCTTTATCCGATAGCTCTCTGCTCCGGATTTATCCGTTTCTTTTATATATTCACGCTTAAATAATGCATATGGATCCCGCATAGTCACGAATTTATGTCCGTCCTCTTCAAAACAATCAACAACAGAATAGGCATGTCCGTTCCGGATTCCGCTGTCCGTCAGCCAGGCCGCCTGTTCTTTGTCCCATGTACATCCTACAATGATGCATTCCTTCTGTTGCAAACGCTCCTGATAGTCCTCAAATACAGCCACCGCCTGTTCCGTATAGTTATGGCTGAACGCCGAATGGACCATGCCAAACTTCGATACCAGTTCAGATGCCAGCAGCTCGATATCCGCACGATCTCTGAAAATTTCCCGGCACTCTTTATCGGCATTCAGTTGTCCCAGCATATCCTCCACACTAACAGCCACCGACTTTTTCTTTCTCTGAATCTGCCGAATATGCTCCGTTATCTTTTCCTGCGTAATTCTAACTCCATGAACCTCAAAGCTTTCCATCGGTGCATTTATAATGTATTTATCCGTTCCCGGCTCATAATTCTGGTTCAGAAAATGCTTTAAAAAGTCGCAGCTTCTGCCAAGACTGATACCCTCGTATCCTTTTTCTCCGCCATAATGAACCGCTGCTGCCTTTTCGATCATCTGCACCCACAGAGAATCTGCCGCGTATGCATCTACCGCACCGCCAAACCGAGCGACCTCCTTCGTTACCGTAACATATACCGCTTCATTCCGCAGCCGTTGCTCCGATGTCTGCCGATTCGTCTTTCTCCATAATCCAAGCAGTTCTTCATTCGCTGCATCATTTGTACACATCTGTTTTGCAAATTCCTCAAACGCCTCTCCGGCTATCATCGCCGCCTGCTCCGGACCGCCGCTGTGGATTCTGTCCAACACACTCCTCAGCTTACCGCCGGCTTCCGTTTCCGATTTCAATATGGCGTCTATCATCTCATTCAGCCATGCCTCGTTACTGCTTGAGAAAGAGTTCTGTAGATTTTTCAGTCTTGAAACATATCCTTTCACGACCGGATTTTCCGGATTTCCATCTGTCGTTTGGATTTCTGTCTCGAAATCATCCAGAAATTCAAAGTCATCTATTTCCCCTAACTCTCCTTCCGCTACGGTTTTCTCCTTTGCCTTACTTTCACCGTTCTCGTCTTCTACAGGCAATGCCCCTTTCTCCCATGTTTCTTTCCATTGCTCCTGCAGTTGTTCATTCACGGAAAATTCCGAAAACAGCTTCAACAACAGTTTTCGGTCTATCTTCTCCCTACCTGCCTGCTCTGCCCCTGAATAATCCTTCGTCAATTCTTCGATCGTTGCCGCTTTGTAATAGACATCTGACGTTTTTTCATCATAAAAACGTACGGTTACTGTGCCGTCTCCATTATCCCGCATCGACTGCTTGATATATTCCGGAGTAAAATGCGCGATCGCAGCAAGCGAAGACATCATATAACAATCCTGAACAGTTCTCTGCTGAATGTCATGGATACTCGGTTCATGCGGAAACAAACTCTGCTTTTCCACATTCGTCCAGACTGTTAATGTCCTTGCCTTCGGATTCTTTTCATGCTCGCCCGCTTTGTGTATATCTCTCTTCGTGTCCAGGCAGCCATTCGTATTCAAATCCAGATATGTATCATATCCCTGAATATGCATCCACAGCTCATACTCCCGGTCATCCTGATCCGGATCATGTGTATCCAAATATGTCTTTATCAGCTCTCTTGCAGACAACAGTGCCTTCTGCTGTGCCTCATCAGACTCTGCGTGAAGAAACTTTATTACAGCATCCAGAATTTCCGTGAACTCCGGTGTTGCATAGGATATTTTCCGCTGCTTCTCACACAGTTCCTCCAATGCCTGATTCTGCTGGGCTATACTCCGTTCATTTTCCCTCCTGCTAAAAGCTTCCCTCTTTACTGCATGGTAATGCTTCAGAGTCTTTGCCTGTTTCATCTCCGCAGCATCCGCCGGTTCATTCTTTCCAACAAACTTATTAACCCGTGACAGAAATGATGGCTTCTGCTCTATCTGATTCGTATCTGCAGCTTCTGCATGCATACGTTCTTCCTGCAACGTCATTTCTTCTGTTATGCTTTGTACAGTCTGTACCGATTGCTGTTCTTTCCGTTTTTCTGCTATTAATCCTTCTTCACCATGAGAACACATACTTTATCTCCCTTCATTATCATCCATTCAGACACTCTCCGTACACACCCAGATCACTCCGTTGCAGATACATGCCAAGCTTATCATACTCCATCTGTATCGCCTTTACCAGATGCACCGGTTGTATCTCGATCATGCTTTCCGGCTTCCGATCGTCCGCCTGCATCTGCACAGCAGCCATATAGGCAGCATTGTATAAAATCGCCTTAATATTACTCCCCGACAGTTCAAACCGCTCCGCAAAATATCCGATATCCAAGTCTTCTGAGAACCGGACGGTCTGCGGCAGGATTTTATTCCACAGCTCCAGACGCGTCTGCTGGTTCGGCTGCTCAAATCTAATACTGTATGTCAATCTCCGGAGAATTGCCGGATCAAAATTCTGCAGCAGATTCGTTGCCAAAATCGTAATCCCCGAATATTCCTCCATTTTCTGAAGCAGAAAGGAAACCTCTGTATTGGAATACTTATCTTTCACATCCGTCACATCCGTGCGTCTGGAAAATAATGAATCCGCTTCATCAAAGAACAGGATTGTATTGCCCTTTCTGGCTTCATCAAAGACACGCGCCAGATTCTTCTCCGTCTCTCCAATGTATTTGCTGACCATCTGACTCAAATCTACCCGGTACAGCTCCATGCCAAGCTCTTTTGCAAGCACCTGTGCACACATGGTCTTTCCGGTACCCGGTGCTCCGTAAAACAGGATGCTGACTCCCTTGCCATATGCCAGCTTTTTATTCAGACCGGCAACCTCTCCCACCTGATATTGCAGACCGATCCTTGCACATATCAGCTTTAACGTCCGGACTGCAGTATCCTCCAGTTCAATATCCGTCCAATCAAACACTGCCGGGATTCTGGTAGCAAGGCCTTGAAAATCAATACTCCCGGTCTCATAAATTGCTTTCTCCAAATACTCTTTATGTATAAGTTCTTCATCCTCCATCATTCGGAAGAAATCTGCCATCTCAAATACTCTGCGGATATCTCCGGCAACAAGATTATATTTCGACGCCATATGAACGGCCGATACCTGTTCTTCTACCGGATATTCCGACATCATTCCGTCCCATATCTTCTTCCGACGCACCAGATTCTCATCTCCCAGATCAAACAGGATATAAGGAGCACGCATTCCGACAAGCTCCCTCGGTTCAAAGGATGTAAACACCACCTTCGTATATTCCAACAGCTCTGAAATAAAGTCTGCAACCCTGTGTTTTTTATCCTCCGCTGTGCTTTCAATCCCACTGACATACAATATCGGTTCCTGAATCCTAATCTCCGTAAGGATCAAGCTTCTGAGATGCTGATATCCCTTCTGTCCTGCCTGACACATCCTACCATAATCTATATATAACAATCTCCTGCCAAGCTTAGTACTGAGTTTACACAGACAGCTTCTTCGCCCACTGCAAGTCTTACCCTTTAAAATAACAACAGCTCCATTGCGTTCTCCATAACGGATCATGCGTTCAAAATACTCCACATAATCATCAAAGGCATAAATTTTCTTTTCTTCACTTATATAATAGAATACACTGTTTCGTTCATTTGAAACTACTTCCTGACCGGATGCATACTGTATGAAATTCGTTC
The DNA here is from genome assembly GCA_902464345.1 of uncultured Clostridium sp. GTDB lineage: Bacteria > Bacillota > Clostridia > Lachnospirales > Lachnospiraceae > CAG-632. The sequence goes on along the minus strand of CABQJA010000078.1, from coordinate 761 downwards.
TTAACTGGACCGGTGTATTGAAATTCACCAATTCCCGGTCCGTTCCCGCTTCTATGCAATACTTTGCAAGCAGGCGATCCGGCTGAAAATATTCTAACAGCTCATATGCTGTAATCTCCTTCACATATTGAAGCAGCTCATACAGAAATCCTACCGTTATATAGGTCTCTTTCCGCTTCTGCAGAAGCATATTATATAGCTTATTACTGCTTACGGATATTTCAGGCATCAGCAGAAATATCACTATCAGCTGTTCTGTATCATCCAACCCACACTGCTGCATCACAGTCTGAAACGGCGGCAGATCTTTCTCTTCCTTCGTCACAGCCTCTCTGTCTGCTATCCATTGCAGGACTTCCCCGGTTGCTTCCCGTAGTTCTGCAAATACCCGCGACTCCTTCGTATGGTCAGACAGATCATCCGCATTCCACTGTATCGGATCCGTTTGATATGCATCCAATACAGTGGATATCAGTACCTTATAATCTTCAATTATTTCCCGGTTATCCCGATACGGCTGATTCATTTTTGCAAGCTTCAGTTCCATTAGTTCTCCTTCTCATACATCGGACACGTCTCCTGGTTCATCATATATTGCGTCGGTTTCACTACCAGTGCCTCGCAGTTCATGAGCCCCTGATTATATTTGCAATCTACACACTGCGGAGTGTGAATCACCACTGCACTGCTTCCATCATCTGTCATACGATCGATCGTACTCTTTTCCATATCCTATTCCTCCTTGTACGGTTCTTGGTATT
>CABQJA010000077.1 GCA_902464345.1 uncultured Clostridium sp. | reverse complement strand
TAATGGGATATTCCACACAGATGAATAACCCGGCAGTGAAATTCATCCTTTCGCTGATCTGTGCGTTTTTACCGGTACAGATCATGGTGCTGGTTGCGGGATTGGTCGGACTGCTTCATATGTATGCAGTGGGAATCGATATCGCAGCGGTATATCTGCTTATGTTTATTCTCATGTATCTGCTTTATGTGCGGTTTGCACCGAAGCACGGATGGATCATAATGATTCTTCCGCTTTTGTACATGCTGAAGCTGCATTATATGATTCCAATCGTGATCAGTATTTTCGTAGGACCGGTTGGAATTGTTCCGATGATATTTGGTGTAATCTTTTATTATTTTACGGTGCATGTAAATGAACTGGTGGCATTGCTGGCAACCGCATCCGAAGAGAACAGCATTCAGGGCTTCTCTTATGTGATCAATGCCATGCTGAGTGATAAGGCAATGTTGCTGACAATCCTGGTATTTGTACTGGTGATTGCGGTTACGTACATTATTTACCGTCAGTCCTTTGAATATTCATGGCTGATCGCGATCGGAACCGGTACGATTCTTGGAATCATCCTGTTCCTGGTAGGCGGGATCGTACTGGAGGCAGATGTCAATGTCCTGGTGATCTTCCTCGGAAGTATCGGCGGGGCCGTGATAGCACTGATCGCCCAGTTCTTTAAGGGTGTGCTGGATTACAGCCGGACAGAGACGGTGCAGTTTGAAGATGATGAGTATTACTATTATGTGAAGGCCGTTCCGAAGGTAAAGGTATCGGAGCAGAATGTAAAGGTGCAGAAGATCAGTGGACAGACCGTCCGCAGTGAGGCAGAGAAGCAGACCGTGGCAAGAAGAACAGCGGAGCAGCCGGTGCACCGGGCGGCAGAACAGCCGGTACATCGGACAATGGGTGAACCGACACAGCCGGTACGGCGGACCGTGTCAGAGCATCCGCAGCCGATCCGCAGACCGGAGACGGGCAGACCAAGAGGAGATATGAATTCCGTAGACAGATAGAAGCATGATATAGAGTTGGAAGGAGATACAGATGGCTGCAATGGAAAATATTTTCAGTTCGTTTGGAAATTTCTTTAAAACCATATATTTTCCGCAGATTCATGTGCCGGATATCATTGAAATCATTATCATTGCGATTGTGTTATATCAGGTAATGGGATGGTTTAAGAAGTCGCGTGCATGGACCCTGTTTAAGGGTATTGCTGTGCTGGCATTGTGTTGGCTGGTTGCAGCTGTGTTCGACCTGAATACGATTCTCTGGATTTTCCGGAATACGATCAGTGTTGGTATCATTGCGATCATTATCATTTTCCAGCCGGAGTTAAGACGGGCGCTGGAGCAGCTTGGTAAACAGAATTTTATTGCAACTCTATTTGACAGCAGTAGCAGCGAGAAGCGGGAACGGTTTACGACCAAGACGATGAATGAGCTGATCAAGGCTGCATTTGAAATGTCGAAGAATAAGACCGGTGCGCTGATCGTAATAGAGCAGAACGTAGCACTGGGAGATTATGAGCGGACCGGTATTCCGATTGATGCGGTCGTATCCAGTCAGCTGCTTGTAAATATTTTTGAACATAATACTCCGCTTCATGATGGAGCGGTGATCATGCGGAATAACCGGATTGTAGCAGCAACCTGCTATCTTCCGTTATCAGACAGTCTGGAGATCAATAAAGAGCTGGGAACCAGACATCGTGCAGGAATTGGAATCAGTGAAGTGTCAGACAGCATGACGATCATTGTTTCGGAGGAGACCGGTGATGTATCGGTAGCAGTGGGCGGAGAGCTGTTCCGCGGACTGGATTCGGACAATCTGAGAAAGAAGCTGTCATATATACAGAATAAGTCATTGGATGTAAAGCGGTTCAGATTATGGAAGGGTAAGAAGAATGAAGGAAAAAATTCTTAAAAACTGGGGTCTGAAATTAATGGCTGTCCTGATCGCATTTCTGGTATGGTTTCTGGTAGCCAATATAGAAGATTACACAGTTACAAAGACAATAACAGGCATTCCTGTTGAAATATTGAATGAAGACGCAATTACCGGTCAGGACATGGTATATGATATTGTGCAGGGAAAAACGGTGGACATTAAGGTAGATGGACGGCGTTCGGTTGTGGAGAAGCTGACAGCCGAGGATTTCACTGCTTCTGCAGATCTTTCAGAGCTGTCAATCACCAATTCCGTCCAGATTACGGTAGATGCAACGAACAGTGCAGTCCGTAAGGAAGTTGCTATTTCGATCATAGACAGTATGATGAAGGTAGCGATTGAGGAACGGGGGGAGCAGAAGCTTCCGATCAGTGTAGTGACGAGCGGTCAGACACAGGAAGGCTATGCAGTGGTCAGTACCGCAGCCACACCGAATATGGTAACGGTGTCCGGAGCGGCCAGTCTGGTAAAGGATGTTAAGACCGTACAGGTCGTAATTGATGTAGAGGGCTTAAATACCAGCATTGCGACCAGAGGAGATCTGGTACTTTTGGATGCGGATGGAGAAGCAATCGATACCGACAAGTTATCCTTAAATCTCACATCGGTAACGGTGAACGTATCGATCCAGAAGACCAAAGAGGTTCCGATCACGGTGACTCCGGTCGGAGATGTTGCGGAAGGATACAGTATTGCGGGCGATATTGAATACCAGCCGACTACCGTGCTGATTGCCGGAGATGCGGCAGACTTACGGAATGTCAGTGAGATCAATATCGGTGATATCGACGTAACCGGTAAGAATGCAGATTATGAAGTGACTGTGGACATTGAAGATTATCTGCCGGCGGGAATCGTGGTTGCAGATCAGACACAGGATATTGCAATCAAGATCAATATTGAGAAGCTGGTTGAAAAGAAATTTACACTTAAGATTTCGGATATCCGATTTATCAATAAGGAGGATACCCTGAATTATAAGATCGTGGATGACGGAGCGGTTCTTGAGTTAACCGTAGTCGGATTGAAGCAGGATCTGGATTCCCTGACGATCAGTCAGATCATGCCGGAGATTGATGTGACGGAGATGACGAACGAGGGAACCTATACGGCAGAGCTGATATTTAAAGAACTGGACGGTATCCAGTATCAGAATGCACTGGCTGTGACAGTCGAGGTTACGAAGAAGGAAGAGACCGAGGAAACGACGGCCGGTACGACGGAGACTACGATCACGGAAAGCTATACCAATTAATGAAATGGCAGGAATGGAATCAAGCCGATAGCAGTGAATAAAAGATAACAGAAACAGCAGACAGGCAGGAGTTAAAAGCTCCTGCCTGTCTGCTGTTTCTATGTAGTTGTTTCTTATGCTACAGGTTTTTTGAAATTTTCTGAAATAATCCGCGTTCTAGCACTCGGTCTTCCAGAAATAAGCACTGTATGGTGGAAGCTCACTGCCGCCGCCGAAATCATGCGGTTCTCCGGTAATCAGATCAACAGCCTGACCGGCTCTGGCATCGAAGTGTGCAGTATATGGATTCTCATCTGCATTGATAGCGACCAGGACCCGTTCGCCGTCACATTCCCGTTCGAAAATACACTGGCGGTTTGTCAGTACCAGCGACTTAAAGGCACCGTAGTTTAAGGCTTTGCTGTTACGTTTAGCATGAGCCAGCTTGGAGATCCATTCCGTCAGCTCGTTTTCGACCGGAGCATCAAAGCAGGCACGCAGAGCCGGATCGCCCTCGCTCTTGTTCGCCTTTGCGCCCCATTCACTGCCATAGTAGACACATGGAATACCCGGCATACCGAATGCCATAGCATAGATAAGCGGCAGATGCCGCTCATTTGTCAGGGTGCTGGCAATCCGGCTGACATCATGATTATCAACGAAGCTTAACAGATGTTTTCCCTTATACAGGGTCCAGTTCTCCGGACCAAACTGACGCAGAAGCGAATGAACGATCTCAAACATATTCATGCTGTTAAAGCTGGAATACAGACCCTTATAGCATTCGTAGTTGGTAGCACTATGGCACATCTCATCATTTACGAACTGGTTGTAGTCGCCGTGAAGCAGTTCCCCTAAAAGCAGGAATTCCGGCTTTACCTGATTGGCAAAGCTGCGTAACCGTTTCAGGAAATCACGATCCAGACAATAGCAGACATCCAGACGCAGGCCGTCGATATCGAATTCATCGACCCAGCCCTGTACGCAGGATAAAATATGCTGGATGACCTCTTCATTCCGGAGATTTAATTTGACCAGATCGTAGTTGCCTTCCCAGCCCTCGTACCAGAGACCGTCATTGTAGTTGGAATTACCATCAAAAGCAATGCGTGCAAACCAGTCCTTATACCGTGAATTCTCACGGTTTTTCAAGACATCCTGAAATGCCCAGAAGCCACGGCCCACATGATTGAACACGCCATCCAGTACTACCTTGATCCCGGCGGCATGTAAAGCCTCACAGACCTTTTTAAAATCTTCATTGGTGCCGAGACGGCAGTCAATCTTTGTATAATCTCTGGTGTTATAACCATGCGTATCGGATTCAAAGACCGGTGAGAAATAGATAGCATTGATTCCCAGTTTCTGAATATGAGGAATCCAGTCAATGACTTTTAAGATCCGGGATGTGGTGATGCCGTCATTTTCAAACGGAGCACCACAGAATCCCAATGGATATATTTGATAGAAAACACTTTCGTAAGCCCACATAATAAGCCCTCCTTTGGTTTCTGCGCATAAGTATATGCATGATAAATTGAATACAAAACCAGTATAGAGAGATATAAATTATTTGTCAATCAATCATTTGCATTCCTGCATTGACAAGAAATATACCGATTGGTATACTGTAGTTATATTGGTTTGATAAAGGGGGAGTGGCTTTTGGCAGATGGGGCAGATAACCGGGCCAGGATTCTGTCTTGTGCGATTCATTTGTTTTATCAACGAGGCTATGATGCAGTAGGTGTACAGGAGATTGCAACAGCTGCAGGGGTTACGAAACCGACGTTGTATTATTATTTTAAGAGTAAGCTTGGATTATTGGAGGCATTGCTCCGGGAGAACTGTGAGCCGTTTTGTGAACGCCTGGAACAGGTGGCAGCCGGCTATCAGGGAGAACCGAAGGATACATTGTACCGGCTGGCATGTACATTTGTAGGAATCGCACAGGAGAACCGGGAGTTATATTTCTTGCTGTTGAGTCTGAATTATTCGGCCAGGGAGAACGAGGCTTTTAAGGCAGTGGCACCTTATATGAAACGAATGTTTCGGGCAACTACGGATTTTTTTGTCCGGGCGGGTGATAAGCTGGGAAATATGAATGGCAGGCAGGAACAGTTTGCAATCAGTTTTCAGGGTGTGATAAGTCATTATATTTTAGTTATGGATGAACGGGGAGTATCTGCGGAACAGCTGGGAAATCCGCATGCGATCTGGGAATTGGTGAGACAGTTTATGTATGGAATTTATTCATAAACATAAATAGGAAGAGAGGTATATGGGTATGAACGAAAAACTGCAACGGTGGATTAATTGGATTCAGTATGATGAATTGATCGCAGGAAAAAACAATAATCCAAAGAAGTTACTGGGACTTCATGATTATTATAAAGGACAGGTGGTTACAGCTTATAAGCCGCATGCTGTCTGTGTAAAGGTTATGAGCAGTACAGGAAAGAATGTAATGGAAATGGAGCCGGTCGGAGAGGACGGTTTCTTTGGATTATATTTACCGAAAAAGGTTTATAAGAACTATGTATTTGAGACAACCTATGAGGATGGATCTACGGTGACACTGGCAGATCCGTATGCATTTGAGCCGCAGATCAGTGATATGGATATTTATCTGTTTGCCGAGGGTAAACATTATGAGATTTATGAGAAGCTGGGTGCGCATCCGATGAAACTGAATGGTGTGGAAGGTACCTATTTTGCGGTATGGGCTCCGAATGCACGACGGGTCAGTGTGGTTGGCGATTTTAATATGTGGGATGGAGCACTGCATCCGATGAATATGATGGGGCCATCCGGTATTCATGAATTGTTTATTCCGGGCGTGAAGGAAGGCGCTGTATATAAGTTCCAGATCCTGACTCGTTTTGATGAATTGATCTATAAAGCAGATCCATACGGAAACTGTTGCCAGTTCCGTCCGGATAATGCTTCCGTAGTCGCAGATCTGAGCAAGCATAAGTGGAAGGATGCAGCATGGATCGAGAAGCGGCAGAATACAAAGCGGACAGATTCGCTTCGGAAGCCGATGGCAGTCTATGAGATGCATCTGGGTTCCTGGAAGAAGGCCATCGAGGACAGTGATAACGGCTTCTACAGCTATCGGGAGCTGGCACCGATGATCGCCGATTATATTAAGGAATTGGGTTATACGCATATTGAGCTGATGGGAATCGCAGAGTATCCGTTTGACGGTTCCTGGGGCTATCAGGTAACGAATTACTATGCACCGACCAGACGTTATGGTCTGCCGGAAGATTTTATGTATTTTGTGGATTATATGCATAAGAATGGAATCTATGTAATTCTGGACTGGGTACCGGCACATTTCCCGAAGGATGCACATGGTCTGGGACGATTTGACGGCATGCCGCTGTATGAGCATCCGGATCCACGACGTGGAGAGCATCCGGACTGGGGTACCTATATCTTTGATTTCGCCAGAAATGAGGTACAGAACTTCCTGGTTGCCAATGCATTGTTCTGGCTTGAGAAGTTCCATATCGATGGTCTGCGTGTGGACGCAGTTGCATCTATGTTATATCTGGATTACGGAAAGCAGGATGGAGAATGGCTGCCGAATAAGAACGGCGGCAAGGAGAATCTGGATGCCATCGCATTTATGCAGCATCTGAACCGGATGGTAGAGGAACGGGTTCCGGGAGCACTGATGATCGCAGAGGAATCAACATCCTGGGCAGGTGTTACCGCACCGGTATCCATGGACGGACTGGGTTATTTATATAAATGGAACATGGGATGGATGAACGATTTCCTGGAATATATGAAGTTGGATCCATATTTCCGGTCCTTTAACCACAATCGATTGACCTTCAGTCTGATGTACACATATTCCGAGAACTTTATTCTGGTCATCTCACATGATGAGGTCGTACACTTAAAGTGCTCCATGCTCTTAAAGATGCCGGGAACCATGCCGGAGAAGTTTGCAAACTTAAAGACCGCTTATGGTTTCATGTATGCACATCCGGGCAAAAAGCTGCTGTTCATGGGACAGGAGTTCGGACAGGAACGGGAATGGAGCGAGGCACGAAGCCTTGACTGGTATGTACTGGATCAGCCGGGACATCAGGGACTGCAGAACTTCGTGAAGAAGCTGAATGCCCTGTATAAGAAGTATGATGCATTCTACTATAATGACTGTGATCCGATGGGCTTTGAATGGATCAACTGTAATGATAATGAGCACAGCCAGGTATCCTTTATCCGGAGAGGTTCTACTGCGAAGGATCAGTTACTGTTTGTATGTAACTTCACACCAGTGGAACGCGAGAACTTCTGGGTAGGTGTACCATGTCTGGGAAGCTATACAGAGATCTTAAACTCCGATGCAGAGGAGTTCGAGGGCGAAGGAAGAGTTAATAAGAAGGCATTGCAGGCGATTCCGGGTTCATGTGACGGTAGGGAGCAGTATATTTCCTTTACACTGCCACCATTGTCTGTCGTTGTATTTAAGTATGATTATGTAGATAATAAGGTATATCTGGAGAAGCAGGCAGAGGAGAAAGTAGCGAAGAAAGCAAAGGCAGCAGAGAAGAAGGCACCGGCAAAGAAGACCGTTGCCAAAGCCGCTACTGCAGAGAAGAAAGTTGCAGATAAGAAGGCCGCGGCTGTCGAAGCAAAGACCGCCGGAAGTAAGGCAAAGCCTGCAAAATAAATAACATAACTATAATATGCAAAGGACAGTTCAATACGAACTGTCCTTTTTGATGTGCCTTTATCTTAAAGAAAATCGGCAATGGTATTTAATAGTTCGATGGAACGCCGGATCCGGTCAGCGTGCTCGATCAGAAAGTCGTCCTCCAGGCAGGAGAAGATGGCACCTTTGTGTACGGGACCATAGATATATAACGTCAGGGTCTGCTTCTCATAGCGCAGATGGACGGTGGCAATTCCGTTCCACTGAGCCTGAATCTGACGGATCGTATGGATAATCCCATGTGAGGTGAAAGAATCCCATTCTTTCTTTGGAATATTCTGATAGGCCAGAACACCGGGATGCATGGGAATCTCATCACAGGTCCGCGTCTGCTCGAACTGCTGTACCTTGTCCTGTGGTGAGAATCGGTTGACCAGTGTCTCAATCCCGTGCGTAATAGCGGTACTGTTTGAAAGGTAGTAGAAATATCCCGGAAGAGGGCCGGTATGTCCGGAAAGGGAAGTCGGAATGATTTTGCAGGCATTCATATAGTTTCTGCGGGTTTCACCGTCCGATAAATAGGTGCTGTCAGCCAGATAATGAGTCAGCCGGAACGTTCGGTCCGGATAATCCAGATCCATCTGGAATCGGTAATCTGCATAATCATTCCGATATAACGATGGAAAGTCATAGGAATTGGAATATCTGGCATCCGGATATTTCTGCATGAGAAGACCGGGGCGTTTGGAAGAGAAATATTCCTCCAGGGCCCGTTTCCGTTTCTTCTCGCCGGAAGTGCCGAGAATGACCGGACCGAAGCAGAGCAGCAGGGTGAGAAGCCCAAGCAAGATGTTGCGGGCGGCCGATGAATGGACGGAAAACTGACCTACGATGTGTTCAAAGAAGACGGATATAACGTAGATCATAATGAAACCTCCTGAGATGGATTATATGAAATGTATCAGGCAATGATGGATGTCGGATAAAGCGTTCGCACTCTGTCGGAATTGCTCCGCATGCTCGATCAGGAAATCTTCTTCCAGACATTGATAAGGCTGATTGTAGACGGGTGTATCGGCAATGGTAAATGTAAGTGCATGATCCTGATAGAGAAGTGACACCTTCCCGATTCCCTTCCATATGGTAAGGAGCTGTTCAATCTTATCTAAAACACCACTTGCAACAAAGGCATCCCATTCCTCGCGTGGAATGCGTTCAAAGAAAAGCTGGCCGACTGATCCGAGTCGGACAGTGTCAGAGGTTTTGGCCTGCCGGTAGGCTGCCATACGCTCCGGATCTCCGATCAGATCTGCAAGCTTTTCCGCACCCCGCAGCGGGGAAAAGGTATGATTCATAGTCTGAAAGGAACCGGAGAGTAGTGGATGCAGAGATGTTTCACTGACAGCAGCCAGTTGATAATAATTATAGAAGACCCATTTATAATCGGTATCCTCACGGCCGTAATACTGTGCACTGCGGGCAATCTGGTGTGTCAGGTTGATGGTTTCCTCCGGGAAATGCATCTGCATATGAAATTCATATGACTGATAAAGGTTTCCGGACAGTTCGGTATAATTGCAAGGCTCCTGCCAGGTGGTATCCGGAAAATGCTCGGAGAGAAGCTGAGGACGCTTCATTTGCAGATATTGCTGCAAGGCGTCCATGGATTTCCGGTGTTTTTTTTCGGAAAAAAGCAGGGCTCGAACGAGCGGGACCAGGATCAATGGAACAAAAATTGCCAGAAATAAGAGTCTCGGCCAATTCTGTAGTAAAAAGTCTGACATAAGTATCATAACCTCCATAAAAA
>CABQJA010000076.1 GCA_902464345.1 uncultured Clostridium sp. | reverse complement strand
AGGAATTGCAGAGATTACAAGGCTGGGTCTGGCAATGGGCGGCCGGTTTGAAACCTTTATCGGCCTGTCCGGAATCGGAGACCTGATCGTAACCTGTACCAGTACACATAGCCGGAATCATAACGCCGGATACCTGATCGGACAGGGAAAGAGCTATCAGGAGGCCATGGATGAGGTAAAAATGGTCGTTGAAGGTGTGTATTCCGCAAAGGCAGCTCTGGCTCTGGCAAAGAAATATAATGTAGAGGTGCCGATCACAGAGCAGGTGAATCAGGTGCTTTTTGAGGGACGGTCTGCAAAGGATGCGGTGACATCCCTGCTTATGAGAAACAGAACCTCGGAATGTGACTGGTCCTAAGAGAAAGAGAGTGAGGGAAACCATGAAGGATTTTCCTGATACATTAAAGAAAAAATATAGATTGAACTGGAGTAAATTTTTGTTCCGTATCCTGGTGCTTGTCGGCATTCTGGTTACAGTATTGAAATTTCCTGGAGAGATGAAGGTGCTGGAAGGAATGAATTTCTTCCGGCATTTTTCGATTCTGCACCTGTTCTGGCTGGCATGGCTCTGGTATATGCTGGAAAAGCTGTTGCCGATAAAGAACCTGCGTCCGCTCGGAGCCGATAAGTATCGGAAAGCTTGCTATCAGCCGGTGCAGGAACGAAATTCGGAAAAGAACAAAGTACAGAACGCAGAACAGGAATCGGACAGTATACAGATTAATCAGGATGACAAGCGACAGACAGACAGGCGCGCCGGCCGGGTGCTTGCAGCCTGGATGCTGGTAGCGGTCGGGTTACTCGCAGGACACCGGTTCTGGAGGCTGGATGACCGGTTCTGTCTAGTTCTGACCGGATTATTTTATATCGGCGATCTGGTCTGTCTGCTGATCTGGTGTCCGTTCCGGGATGTTTTTATGAAAAACCGGTGTTGTACGCAGTGCAGGATCTACAACTGGGATACCTGGATGCTGGTACTTCCTCTGACCGTGACAGGTGGTTTTTACGGACTCAGTCTGTTCGGAATGGCGCTCGTTGTAACCGGATTATGGGAATGGAACTACCATCGTTATCCGGAGCGGTTTTATCCGCAGACCAACCGGAATCTGCAGTGTGGAGCCTGCAAAGGAGAGCCGGGCTGTAAATTATGGAGGGACCGGAAAATAAGTAAGAACTGATAAACTATTACCGCAGAAGAAAAATGTGAAAAATATGGCATAAAACAGGAATAGTTATTGATTTTTGACGAGTTTTATGTTAACTTAATAAACACAAAAAAGAGTAATAAAAAAAGGCCATACAGGGTTAAGAAATCCAACCATGCGGGCGATATTAATAATAGCATAGAACCATGGATGAATGGCAGAATAGAAAGAGCAGGAAAGGAGTCAAAGATGGGGAATTTATTTAGAAATGTGAAGGGAAGCAAATTCTGGAAACGGATACTGGCAGGAGCCTTATCATTATTAATGATTCTGACTCTGGTGCCGGCAGCTGTTTCGGATGTTGTTGCCGCAGATGATTTTGAAGTTGTGACCTTTGATGGTTACATAAAAAGAGGAGATACGGTTATTCCGATCTCGGAAGTAACAGAGGTGTATGAAGGGGATGTTGTAAAGATCAATTGCGCATGGAAGCTGTCCAATCTGATGGATGATACAACAGCACCGAAAACGTTTCAGATCGATCTGAAGCAATATCTTGGAAATATAACCTTAAATCCGCAGAGCGGACAGCCTGTAACGGATAAGAGCGGTAATCAGGTCGGTGAGGTTACGATCGATGCGAATGGAATCGCAACCTATACGATCACCGATGAGGCTTTCTTACAGGAAGGAGAGCGGGCAGGTACTTCTACATATGACGGAGTTGTAGACGTGGAGAACTCCAAGGAGAATAACGGCAAGAAGATTCCGTTTAAGGTGGGTAAGGATTCCACCGTTGAGATCAAGTATTACTCAGAGGACACGGAGAGCAGCCTGGAGGTATATAAGTCGAGAGACAGTAAGGCAGTGGTATCCGGTTCCAGTCTGACACAGACCTTTAAGGTAAAGCTGACTGCGAAGAACGGTGTGGTCAGTGGAATTAACTTAGAGGATATTGCGGGAAGCGGATTAAGTAATCTGCGGAATATTACGGTAAAGACGGTAAATGGCACGAATGTCGGAGTCACACAGGGGGCAAGCTATTCCAGCATGGATGCGCTGAATGCGGCTCTGGCAAATGTGATTCTGGCAAAGGATGAGTATATTGAACTGGAATATACCATGGATGTTGATAAGGCTATTTATGATGCTGAGAATACGCAGGTGGAGACCTACGGAAATAAGATAAAGGCAACCTATAAGGATAACCGGGATACCGATAAGGATACGGAATCCAGTGTCGTGTATACAGATGTAACACCTCCGACCGTTAAAAAAGAGGGAACCTCTTATGATCCGGAGACCGGTCTGATCACATGGAAGATTACGATTAAATTAAATGATTTTCTGGAGGACTTTAAGAATTCAGGAAAAACCATTGATAAATACATTACAGATATGCTGGATACACCGGGGGCAGGTCAGTCCGGCAGCGCAATCTTGAAGACGGCTCTGACAAAGGTCAGCGAGGGAGAATATTATCTGGAGTATACGACGCAGGCAACTCCTGAGCTGCTGGAGGCAATTAAGCTCAGCGGCTATACCTTCCATAATACTTTTAAGGCTACCGTTGGCGGTAAGGAAGTAAAGGGTGAGGCGGACTATTCTTATGCACCGGATATCAAACTGATTGACAAGGCGTGGAAATCTTATGATTCTACAACAAAGGAGCTGAGCTGGACAGTTACGGTAACGATTCCGGATCAGACGATCATGCCGATCAGTAAGGTAGCAATTACAGATAATGTCGGAGGCGATACAGCGCTTCATACACTGCAGAATACGATCTATTATAATGGCAAAGCAATTGTTGAGAACGGAACGATCACCACAGACGGACAGGATATTGTAGAATCGTTTGAAAGTTCCTGGAATGGATATAAGCTTACCCTGAAGGATGCATTTGTGACTGCCAATAGCGGAAATGTGCTTAATTTCGTATATAAGACCACGATAGTTGCAGATGACTGGACCAATAAGACGGTATTCCATAATTATGCGACCCTGACATTTTATAATAATAAGCTGAATAAAAACGTCAGCCAGTCAGCAGAGGCTCAATGGAAGGATACCAGCAAAAAGGAAAATGCGGTTGATAAGACCGGTACCGTATCTACAACAAAGGATGAGATCACATATACTGTAAATGTGAATCTGTCCGCAATTGAAAATCTGGCAAAGGGTAAAACGATTACACTGACCGATGCCATTCCGTCAAGCATGAAATTAAAGGGTTCTGCAACGGTAACGGGAATCTGGCTGCAGAAGGTCTATAATAACGGATATCCTTATGATGGCAGCAACTATGGTTCCGTAGCAATTACAACAGATACTGCAACGGAAGGAAAGATAAAGTTCAGCTTTGTTGTAACAGAGGAAATGGTACAGAAAGTGGCTGCTTTGGCTGCCGCAGGCTCAGATTCCGCAATCGTCAGAATTGAATATACAACCCAGATCGCAGATGAACGTTCCTTTATTAATGACGGAACAAAGAAAACAATCGTGAACAGAGTATCTGCAGAGTATGATGGTACGGATATTGGTAATGCAACAGATACCAGAGAGCTGACACCGAAGAATCTGATCACCAAAACCGGTGAATATACGGAAGATTCCGCACCTGATGTCAGTTATACAGTTGATATCAATCCGAATGCACTGGATCTGGTGGATGGTGATACGATCACAGCAATTGATGAAATTGGTTCGGCATTGGACTTTATATTAAGCTCTGTTGTACTGACAGAGGTAACAGATAGCGGAACGGCAGTATTAACCAAAGGAGTAGATTATGACTATTCTTTATCTGCTGATAAGCGGACATTGACCCTTACCATTCCGGATGGCAAACATTTGAAGCTTACCTATAAAGCAAAAGTAAATTCTACCATTAAGGTATATCCACTTGGATCATCTAAGCAGAATGACAGTTTGACTGCAGAAAATGCATATAACAGATTCAGCCTGAATGGTTATAATTCCAGCCAGACTAAGGGTGAAAAATCAATCGTGCATGTGGCTTATACTCCAAAGCATCAGACTGTTTCCGAGTTACGTGATATTACCCTGTTCAAATACTGGACCGATCAGGATGGTAATAAGATCGCCCTGGATGGTTCTACCTTCCAGCTGCGGTATGCAACCTATGATGCCGTTAACAAGAAGATGGTAGATGGAGACATTATTAAAGATAATATTACGGTATCTGCTTCAGATGGTAAGATCGTGATCAGAGATCTTCCGATTGATAAATATTTTGTATTATATGAAACAGCCTCCAAGGAAGGTTATGCGGTAAATCCGTATCCGTATTATTTTGTACTGACCGGATCTTCCGGAATCACGCTGCCTACAGGCATTGATATCAAGACCTTCAGTGAGGATGAGAATGTTCTGGAATATGAGAACTCAGAGGAAGGCCGATTAAAGATATCCAAGAGCGTGGTAAATGCAGACTGGGATGATGTGAAGGATCGGATTTCCTTTACAGTAAAACGGGGTACGATCGTTCTGGCAACATTTACCGGCAATGATATGGTAAAAGATGGAGATGTTTACAGTAAGACTCTGGATCAGCTGGATCCGGCATTCAATTATACGGTAGAGGAGACCTTACAGACGGTAACCGGCAGAACCTTGAAGAATACCACTTATAAGGTTGGCGATGGCGTCGAGATTATCGGAAGCAGGACATCGAGTGTCAGAGTAACGAAAAATCAGACACAGACCGTATTGTTTACCAATACATATGAGCCATTGACAGAGTATGGTTCGTTGAAGCTGGAGAAGACGGTTACAGGAGATCTGGACTGGGATGCAGTTAAGGATTCTATTCGGTTCGTGGTAAAGAAGGATGGAGAAACAGTCGGAACAACCTATACGGCTGCAGATTTCACCCTAAATCAGACAATCGGCAAATATGAATGTGTTGTAGATAATCTTCCGGTTGGTACCTATACGGTAACGGAGACGATCACAGATAAGACCGGCTATAAGCGTGTTACAACTTATACCGTAAACGGTGGCGGAACGCAGAACGGTACAGAGGTATCGGATCTGGAGATTGAGAAGGATACGGAAGCAGTAGTATCGTACGAGAATCAGTATACCGAGCAGGTTGGTTCCCTGATCCTGACCAAACAGGTAACAGGAGCCCAGAACTGGGATGATGTAAAAGACCTTCTGAAGTTTGAGGTAAAGAAGGAAGGTGCTTCCACAGGTACGGTTTATACAGCTGCAGATTTTGATTATGATGAAGCACAGCAGAAGGCAACGCTGACAATTGACGATCTGCCGATTGGACGGTATTTTGTAACGGAAACCGTTACAGATAAAACCGGTTATGTGGTATCCACGACATATCAGGTGGATAGTACAGCTGCCAAAACCGGAAACGAGGCAACCGTAACTCTGACAGACGGTCAGACAGTACAGGTAGCATTTACCAATGATTACAGTGACAATGCAGGTACATTGAAACTGACAAAGGCATTAACCGGTGAGGTACCGGTAGAAGAGGCACTTAACCTGATCACCTTCCGTGTGAGAAAGCAGGGTGAGACAGCCTATCGGGACTTTGCCCTGAGCGAGTTTGTCTTTAATCAGACAACGAACCGGTATGAGCTGGAGATATCCGTAACACCCGGAACTTATACGGTAAAAGAGCGTACAAGGGATATTGCAGGATATTTACTGGATACTACCACTTATGTAGTCAATGCGGGAACTGAGACGGATGGCAAAACAGCGACACTTGAGGTATTAAGAGGTGGTGTCGGAACCGTTGATTATACCAATACATACAGTAAGAATGCAGGATTCCTGGAAATCACAAAGGAAATCAAGGGTGATGCAAGCCGGGCAGAGGCAGAGCGGGCATTGAAATTCCGTGTAACAAACACTGCGGATAATACAGTAAAGGAATATACACTGGCAGATTTCACCTATCATGCACTGACTGGAAAGTATACGCTGAAGTTAGAAGAGACAGCCGGAGAATATATTGTAGAGGAAACCGCATATGATATTGATGGCTATATTCTGAAGAGTGTGAAATATAAGGTGAGTGGTGGCACTCAGACCGAGGGTAAGAAGACCAATGCAGAGGTAGTTAAGGATCAGACGATTCAGGTAGCATTTGAGGATGATTATGAGAAGGCACCGACGAGTGGAACTCTGGAAATCACCAAAACACTGAAAGGCGGAGTAAACAGAAAGGATGCCGAACAGGCACTGAAGTTTACGGTTACAGATACAGCAACCAATACTACGAAAGAGTATACATTAAAGGACTTTACTTATCATGCATTAACCGGAAAATACACTCTGAAGCTGACAGCGACCGAGGGCACATATCTGGTAACAGAAACAGCATATGATATTGACGGTTATGAGATCAAGAGTATCCGGTATACAGTGGATGGAACTGCTGCAGAGGATTCGGCAAGTGCGAATGTAGTAGCGGATGAAACGGTCAGAGTCGATATTGTGGATACCTATGAGAAGAAGGCAACCACAACCGAGACAACTGCGACAAGTAGTGAAACAACGGAGACTGAGACGACGGAAACAACAGCCGCAACGACTGCAGAGGTAACAACGGAAGTGACTACGGCTGTAACGACAGAAGCGACAACGGCAGCCGCCGGTCCAAAGACCGGTGATACCAGTCCGATTCAGGTTGTAATGATCCTTGGACTGACAGCGTGCATGGGAGCCGGAGTTTTGATCGCAGAGAGCCGGAGAAAGAACAGAAGCCGGAAATAGGATCACAGACAGAATGGAATAAGCACCGGAAACAGAAAGAACAACCAACAGAATAACATAGAAACAGGACCTCCTGCATATACTGTATCAATATATCATGTACAACATGATGGACAGATTACAGAACGTGCGGGAGGTCTTTTCTATGGAGAGTGGAATGAATACATATGATTTATATGAAGATATGAGGAGCAGAACCAACGGAGAGATTTATATAGGCGTGGTGGGACCGGTAAGAACCGGAAAATCGACCTTTATTAAACGATTTATGAATCTGATGGTACTGCCGAATATTGAAGAGGAACCATTGCAGATCCGGGCAAGGGATGAACTTCCGATGAGTGCATCCGGCAAAACAGTCACGACAACGGAACCGAAATTCATTCCGCAGGAGGCAGTTACGATCCGAATGAATCCGGATCTGGAAATGAAGGTGCGGATGATCGATTGTGTGGGATTTATGGTTCCGGGAGCTGTCGGACATGAAGAAAACGGAGAAGAACGCATGGTAAAAACACCATGGTTTGATTATGACATTCCGTTTTCAAAGGCTGCCGAGATCGGAACCAGAAAGGTAATCCATGATCATTCAACGATCGGAATTGTTGTGACAACAGATGGCAGCTTCGGAGAACTGGAAAGAGCCGCCTATCTGGAGGCAGAGGAACGGACGATTCAGGAAATCAAAGGACTCGGAAAACCATATATTATCCTGCTGAACAGCATGAAGCCGTATGCGGAGGAAACGCAGAAGCTGGCGGAGGAGCTGGAGCAAACCTATGGTGTAAAGGTGCTTCCTGTAAACGCGGATCAGCTGCGGAAAGAAGATGTAACAGAAATCCTTCAGGCAGTTCTGCTGGAATTTCCGGTAACAGAGGTGGATTTCCATATTCCGAAATGGGCCGAGGTATTGCAGCTGGAATCGGATGTGAAAACAGCATTAATAGCCATAGCAAAATCCGTGATGGATCAGATCCATGTGATCCGTGATGTATATCAGCTGGAAATACCGGAGGATACATATATTGAAAAGGTGAAATTAGATAATATCTCTCTGGATACCGGTAATGTTCAGCTGCTGGTACAGGTTGATCATGCTTTTTACTATGAGATGCTGAGTGACATGCTTGGATGCGAGATTGAGAACGAATATCAGTTTATGAATGTATTAAAGGAGCTGTCAAAGAAGCGGAAGGAATACGAACAGGTGGCGGAGGCTGTGGATGCAGTCCGGTATAAGGGATATGGCTTTGTGACACCGAATCATGAAGAAATCCGGATCGAGCAGCCGGAGGTGATCCGGCACGGAAATAAATTCGGGGTGAAGATAAAAGCAGAAGCACCGTCTATTCATATGATCAAAGCCAATATCACAACAGAAATCGCACCGATTGTAGGATCCGAGGAACAGGCGAAGGATCTGGTGCAGTATATCGGAGCGGAAGGACAGGAGGATATCTGGAGTGTTAACATCTTCGGAAAGACGATCGAACAGCTGATTGATGATGGAATCCGGGCGAAAACCGGTAAGATTACGGATGAGAGTCAGGCGAAGCTTCAGGATACAATGGAAAAGATTGTAAATGACGGAAACGGCGGTATGGTATGCATTATTATTTAACAGTGCCAAAATAGAACAAACAGAATAAAGTCAGAGTGTGTCTCGATCCGGAGTCGGAAAAAGAATGGAAATCTATCAAAGCAGCGACTCCGGAGAGAGGCATTTTCTGTTATTGGCGGTTATATCTATCTGGCAGGTGAGGGGCTTTTTTAAGTTGCGGATATATCGAAAACAGTGTATCATTTAGAGTAATCAGAAGTTATTTCAGGACGGAGGTACATATGCAGACAGAATATGAAAGATTAAAAGAATGCTATCAGGCATGCAGAAACATTACGGATTTTCAGCCAAAGCTCGGCCTGGTGTTAGGCTCCGGGCTGGGAGCACTTGCAGATGAGATTCAGTGTGAAGCAGTGATCCCATATGACGAGATACCGGGATTTCCGAGATCAACCGTTGCAGGCCATCAGGGAAGATTTGTATTCGGATACCTGGAGCAGGTGCCGGTCGTAATCATGCAAGGAAGAGTGCATTATTATGAGGGATATACCATGCAGGAGGTAGTGAGACCAATCCGTTTGATGAAGCTTCTCGGAGCGGATACCTTATTCCTGACCAATGCCGCCGGTGGTATCAGTTCCTTTTTGAAACCGGGGACTTTAATGCTGTTAAGGGATCAGATTTCATCCTTTGTACCGTCTCCGCTGATCGGAGCGAATATTGAGGAACTCGGAGCACGATTTCCGGATATGTCGGAGATCTATGATAAGGAGCTACGGGATAAGATAAAGGGTGCGGCAAAGGCACTGGATATTCCATTGCAGGAGGGTGTTTATATCCAGTTTAGCGGACCTGCATATGAGAGCCCGGCAGAGGTGCGGATGGCAGGGCTGCTTGGTGCGGATGCCTGCGGTATGAGTACGACCTGTGAAGCCGTGGCAGCCAATCATATGGGTATGAAGATCTGTGGCATTTCGTGCATTACCAATATGGCAAGCGGCATTTCGGATAAAAAGTTATCCCATACAGAGGTTCAGGAGACTGCAGACCGGGTATCTGCACAGTTTAAGCAGCTGGTTCGTCTGTCAGTTGCAAAGATCGGGAAGGAGATTTAAATGCACGTAATTATATATACAGACGGATCCTCCAGAGGAAATCCGGGACCGGGCGGCTATGGTACAGTGCTGGAATACACGGATCCGAAGGGACAGTTACATACCAGAGAATATTCCGGGGGCTATCGTCAGACAACGAATAACCGGATGGAATTACTGGGGGTAATAACCGGGCTGGAGGCACTGAACCGTCCATGTCAGGTAGATATTT
>CABQJA010000075.1 GCA_902464345.1 uncultured Clostridium sp. | reverse complement strand
CTATTATCAAAGAAGTATCAATAGCGAATTACATAATGATGTACGAATGTACAAAGATACAAATTTTCATAGGAGGTAATAGCTATGACCGTAGAGGAAGCAGTAAAAAAGTTCAAACTTGAACCAGTAAACGTGTACACCGCCAAAGCAAAGGCGAAGGAATTGAACGTTGACGAGGTTTTATATATGAATGTTCAAAAGAATAAGTACGCTTACATCGTAAAAGATGGTTCTCGTGGGTTTGTTCTCTACCAGGATGAGAAGAGCTTATATACAAAGATGTATAAAGGTCTTAAAATGACTCCTTTACAACCATAAGTTACTTAGTTCTTATTTATCCATATGGTTAGCAACCGTTTGAATTGAATTTACAGGTAATAAAATAAGTCGTGCAATGCACGACTTATTTTATTGCTTCTATTCTACTCTACGCTGTAGTTCGGAGCTTCCTTTGTGATCTGAATATCATGAGGATGACTCTCCTTCAGAGAAGCAGATGTAATCTTCACAAATCTTGCCTTTTCATGCAATTCTTCAATATTCTTAGATCCACAGTAACCCATACCTGCACGCAGACCACCAATTAACTGGAATACAGTATCTTCCACAGTTCCCTTGTATGCAACTCTTCCTTCTACACCTTCCGGAACCAGCTTCTTGGCATTGCTCTGGAAATAACGATCCTTACTGCCATTTTCCATAGCAGAAATAGATCCCATACCACGATATACCTTATACTTTCTTCCCTGATATAATTCGAATTCTCCTGGGCTCTCATCCGTTCCTGCAAACAGACTACCCATCATACAAACATCCGCACCTGCAGCCAGTGCCTTTGTAATATCACCGGAATACTTAATACCACCATCTGCAATAATCGGAATGTTATACTTCTGTGAAACTGAATATGCATCCATAATTGCTGTCATCTGCGGTACACCGATACCTGCTACAATTCGTGTTGTACAGATAGAGCCAGGTCCGATACCGATCTTAATTGCATCTGCACCGGCCTTGATCAGATCCTCGGTTCCCTGTGCAGTTGCAACATTTCCTACGATTACCTGAAGCTCAGGATATGCATTCTTAACAATTCCTAATGTCTTCAATACGTTGGCTGACTGTCCATGTGCCGTATCGATTACGATCACATCTACCTTAGCCTTTACCAGCTCGCTGACACGATCCAGAATATCCGGTGTAACACCTACTGCAGCACCACACAGCAATCTGCCCTGAGAATCCTTTGCTGAATTCGGGTACTTAATCTGCTTTTCAATATCCTTAATTGTGATCAGACCCTTTAAGTTAAAGTTCTCATCTACAATCGGTAATTTCTCTTTTCTGGCACTGCCTAAAATTCTCTTTGCCTCTTCCAGGGTAATTCCCTCTCTGGCCGTTACCAGATTCTCCGTTGTCATAGACTCCTTAATCTTCTTTGTATAGTCTGTTTCAAACTTCAAATCACGGTTTGTCAAAATACCAACCAGCTTACCATTCTCAGTAATCGGCACACCGGAAATCCGGAACTTTGCCATCAGCTTGTCGGCATCATCTAAAGTATGTTCTGGAGATAATGAAAAAGGATCTGTAATGACACCATTCTCTGAGCGCTTTACCTTATCAACCTCTTCTGCCTGCTGCTCAATGGTCATATTCTTATGAATAATACCAATACCACCCTGTCTAGCCATTGCAATCGCCATACGATGCTCTGTTACGGTATCCATACCGGAACTCATCAATGGAATCTGCAACTGAATCTTATTTGTCAGTCTTGTAGTAAGAATAACATCATTTGGAATTACTTCTGAATACTGAGGTACCAGTAATACATCGTCAAAGGTAATTCCTTCGCCAATAATCTTACTCATTTCTCCATTCACTCTCCTTCTTTTCTCTTGCTTGTTGTTTGTATGATTCTGTCATTCCCGTCAAAGGGGTGCCATCTGCCCTGATAATGCAGATGAATATCTTTTACAGTAACAAATCTAAAAACCAATGTCAACTCTAATCTTCATATATCTTATTCGGCACCAGCTGTCTCAGATGATCCATCATGCTTTCTGTCGGCTCCAGCATAATTGTAGTGCTGACACCCTTTAAGTCCAGTACAAAGCCATATACCGGGCTTGTCGGCTCCACGGATGTATAATCCGTATAACGCATCTGCGGATACCGTTCTCTTTCATTCGCCAGACGGATAGATCCCTCCGGTGCGATCAGTCGAATATTATTCATCTCAAACTGGATTGCCGTACGTCTCCGTTTCCGGTTCATAATCTTGGCAATCTCAATCTCTTCATTATAGAAGCAATAATCATACTCTATATATCTCTCCCGGAACATAACAATAAAAGCTATGATCGCCACAATTGCAACCGCCAGAGTTACAATCACCCAATAAGCTGCCACCAGACTCACAATTGCCAATCCAAGCATCGCCCACATACTGATCATTCCCCGTTTATTCGGCTTTGCAACTACGCCCTTCTCCTCATAAAAATCTTTTACTATCATGCCGTTCCTCCATCCGTCTTTTCCTATGTCTTAATACGCTTTATCTTTCTTATTTGGAAAGCTGCTCGTCAATTGCCTTTGCTGCCTTCTTACCGGCACCCATTGCCAGGATTACGGTTGCTGCACCTGTTACGGTATCACCACCTGCGTATACACCATCCTTGCTGGTCTTCATTGTATCCTCATCAACAATGATACCGCCCCACTTCTGTGTCTCCAGACCAGGGGTTGTCTGACGGATCAACGGATTCGGGCTCTGGCCGATCGCAATAATAACGGTCTCTACCGGAATTACATAATTAGAACCTTCTACCGGCACCGGTGAACGTCTTCCGGATGCATCCGGCTCACCTAATTCCTGTTTTACAACCTCAATACCGGTTACCCAGCCATCTTCTCCATGAATCTCACATGGATTGTTCAGAAGCTTGAAGATAATGCCCTCTTCTTTTGCGTGATGTACTTCTTCTTTTCTTGCAGGAACTTCATCCTCGCCACGACGATATACAATATATACATTTTCAGCACCCAGACGCTTTGCTGTTCTGGCTGCATCCATAGCAACATTACCGGCTCCGACAACCGCTACATTCTTACCTACCTTGATCGGGGTTGGAGTCTCCGGGAACTTATATGCCTTCATCAGGTTTACCCGTGTCAGGAATTCATTTGCAGAATATACCCCTAACAGGTTTTCACCAGGGATATTCAGGAAACGAGGAAGTCCGGCTCCACTACCTACGAACACAGCCTGATAACCATCTGCCATCAGATCATCAATTGTCATGGAACGTCCGATAATTACGTTTGTCTCGATATCTACACCCAGATTCTTTACATTCTCAATCTCTCTGGCTACCAGATCCTTTGGAAGACGGAACTCCGGAATACCGTAGCTTAATACACCGCCTGCTTTATGCAGTGCCTCAAAGATCGTTACATCGTATCCCTTCTTTGCCAGCTCACCTGCGCAGGTCAGTCCGGAAGGGCCGCAGCCTACAACCGCTACCTTCTTACCGTTTCTTGCAATATCCGCAGGTACCGGTGTTGCATTTGCCATATGATAATCTGCAACAAACCGCTCCAGACGTCCGATTCCAACCGGTTCGCCCTTGATTCCGCGTACACATTTACCCTCGCACTGATTTTCCTGTGGACATACACGTCCGCAGATTGCAGGTAATGCATTCTCACTGGTAATGATCTCATAAGCAGCCTCGAAGTCACCCTCTGCTACCTTTTCAATAAATCCAGGAATCGGCACATTAACAGGACATCCATTCATACATGGCTTCTTTGGACAGTTCAGACATCTGCCTGCTTCCTCCATTGCCATTTCCTTCGTATAGCCCAGGGCAACTTCCTCAAAATTCTTATTACGGACATTTGGTTCCTGCTCCGGCATAACCACTTTTGTCATACTCATATTCTTACCCATGTCTATACACCTCTTCCTATCTTACACTGATGTTCTTCTTCTTTAAACATTGTCTGACGTTTCATACATTCATCAAAATCCACTTCAAAACCATTGAAGTCCGGTCCGTCTACACATGCAAACTTGGTCTTACCGCCAACACTGACACGACAGCCGCCGCACATACCGGTTCCGTCGATCATAATCGGATTCAGGGATACTGCAGTCGGAATATTTAACGGCTGAGTTACCTTTACCACATTCTTCATCATGATCAATGGTCCGATTGCGATTACCTCATCAATCTTATCTCCATTCTCGATCAGATCAGACAATACATTCGTTACAAAGCCCTTGGTACCAAGACTACCGTCATCTGTAGCAATATATACGTGATCACAGAACTTTTCAAATTTTTCTTTTAATATTACAAACTCTGCACTTCGACCACCAATAATCACATCAACCTTTACGCCCATTTCATGCAGCTTACGCAGCTGTGGATACAAAGGAGCCGCGCCAACGCCACCTGCAACACCGACTACATGGTCTACCTTATGAAGCGGTGCCGGCTGTCCAAGCGGTCCGACAAAATCTGCCACACAGTCGCCTGCCTTCATCTCGCTGAGCTTCTGTGTCGAGTATCCTACTACCTGATAAATAATCGTAACGGTTTCAGCTTCTCTGTCATAATCCGCAATTGTTAAAGGAACGCGCTCGCCATCCTCATCAACACGAACAATGATAAACTGCCCTGCCTCACATTTTCTGGCTACATAAGGGGCATGTATTACCATCATTTCCACTGCCTGATTCAGTACTTCTTTACTGATAATCTTGTACATGTCATAAACCTACTTTCTTTCTAAACTTAAAACGCCATGTATCTCTACATATGCGATATTTTATCATTAATTGTCCGAAAATCAAAGACCTTTTTCTTCATATTCTTACATATCCTGTCATTTCCTACACTTCTAATGGTAATGGACGTTTATTCTCATACCGGTAAAAGGTAAATTCCAGATCAAAATACGTATTCTCATCGCTTTCTCCGGTAATCTCCCATTCCTCCAGCTCATCCAGATTCGGGAAATAAGAATCTGCCGCATAGCGGTAATCGATTTTCGTCACATGAACCAGACTGCAGTAAGGAATCAGGAGATCATATACCATGCTGCCGCCGATCACATAAATGTCCTCGCTGTTATATTTTTTCAGCTCCTCGAACAGTTCTTCCCTGGAATGAACAACGGTCGCTCCTTTCACCTGAAGATTCTGATTCCGGGATAATATAATATTGGTTCTTCCCTGAAGCGGTAATCCGTTCGGAAACGTGGACAGTGTTTTTCTTCCAAGCACTACGACCTTTCCCATCGTCACTTCCCGGAAAAATTTCTGATCCATCGGAATCCGGACCAGAAGGCCGCCTTTATTTCCGATCGCCCATCGGTTGTCAACTGCTACAATTGCATTCATCCTCACATTACCTCTCTTTTTATACTGCAATCGGTATATTCTTAATCTGTGGTCCCGCCTGATAATTCTCCAATGTAAAATCATCTGTAGTGAAATCATAGAAATCATGAATATCCGGATTCAATGTAAACTTCGGTGCCGGATAGGTCGGCCGCTCGATCAGCTCCCGGATAATATCCACATGTCTGTCATAAATATGAGCATCCGCAATCACATGAACTAGTTCTCCCGGCTTCAGATCACATACCTGTGCCAGCATATATACCAGTACCGCATACTGAACCACATTCCAGTTATTCGCTGCCAGGACATCCTGCGACCGCTGATTCAGGATTGCATTCAGCCTGCCATCCGTTACATTAAATGTCATGCTGTAAGCACACGGATACAGATTCATCTCATGCAGATCCTGATGTACGTATATATTCGTCATGATCCGGCGACTGTATGGATTATTCTTCAGATCATAGATCACACGATCTACCTGATCCATCATTCCTTCTTTATACTGATGTTTTACACCCAGCTGATAGCCATATGCCTTTCCTATGGAACCATCTGCATCTGCCCATTCATCCCAGACATGACTGTGCAGATCATGAATGTTATTGGACTTCTTCTGCCAGATCCAGAGCATCTCATCCACCGCAGACTTCACATAGGTCTTACGAAGTGTCAATGCCGGAAACTCCTTCGACAGATCATAACGGTTGACAACACCGAATCGTTTGATCGTGTAAGCGTAGGTGCCATCCTCCCATTTCGGTCTTACCTTTTCTCCTTCCGTGCTATATCCGTGATCCAGAATATCTCTGCACATTTTTATAAACAAATCATCCGCTAAACTCATATTTCCTCCTGTATACCATGAGAAAAGCTGCCAAAACCACAAACTACGTCTGGCAGCTCATCTACTATCGAACTAATAACGCAAAAAGTCCATCCTGCTGCTTTGATGCCTCTTTTTTATCTATCGTTGTCATCAGCACAGCATTCGGAAATGCACTCCGGATTGCTTTCAATAATGGCTGGGAAATCTCTTCATACGGATACAGATTCACAGCATCACTGCCGTAATTCAATGCATCGTTTACCTCTGTTAAAGTCATAGCTCCCATCGCACAGAAAATATCCCGGTCCTTGCAGAAGGAGCCAACCTCTTTGATCACATAATTGGTCACAATAAACCGTGCTCCGCTGTCCGCCGCAAGACTTGCATCCTCTTTATTCATAACATCCGCAACTCCGATATAAAGATCCGGATATGCTTCTGTCATTTCACCTAAAATCTTTGTGGCATCCGGAATCTGATAAGAAATCACAAAGCCTTCTTCTCCGTCCTCTGCCAGCTTCTTACAGGTATTATAAGCTGCCCGATAGGACATATCGGAAACCAGAGTCAGCTGTTTTCCGCGAATACCCTTCTGTACTTCATCCTTCTGAATACTGTTACAGCGCATCTTTTTTACATCCGGCAATGATTTATAATTATTAAGCACGGTATCCGATACCTGCATATACACCAACAATCTCCGAATATATTCATCATATTTTCCGGCATTATGAATATCGCCCCGTAAAAACGCATCCAACGTCGGTCTGGATATATTCATTGCCTGAGATAATGTCACCTTCGTACATTTACGATCCTTCATGATCGCCTCAATATTACTGCCAATCCGTTTTCTGTCAACAAATAAATACTCGTACTGCACGCCTTTTCATCCTTCTTTCTACGCTGTTTTGTCTATGTTCTGTCCGGCAAGAAAACTTCCCTCAATTGTTTTTCTTCCCTTATCATATGGGTTATCTTCTGTATATTCGATTCTGGTCCTGGTAGTTCCTCCGGCAACATATGTCCGTCCGCATTCCGGACATACGCCAAGCTTCAGAGATACCGTTGCTGACAACAGTCTTGCATTCCCCCCGGATGCCTTCTGTCTGGCATTCGCAACGTGCTCCTGCTCATGTGACATAACCGTCGCGTAGGACTGTCCCGGTGCAATATGTCCCGGTGCTTTAAACGAAACATCTGCCTCATCAGAACCGTCTACGTATTTCCGATTCTTACAGGTCTGACATTCTACCGGTTTTACCTTTTCAGAATTTTCGACATTGTTTTCCGTATTTACCGGTGATACATATGGGACATTGGAAACACCCACTATATACCGGTCACTTGTATTCAGTCCGTTTACCATACGCAGCTCCCTTCACCCAAATCAAGAACCTCTCCTATTTGAAACGTTAATTAATATTATACAAGTGAACGTTTAAAATGACAAGTGTTAATTCATGCTACCTCGCCTCCGGCTCGGTATTCGTTGCACTCATATATGACTTGCAAGTCACCTTGCCGCGACTCATGCTACCTCGCCTCCGGCTCGGTATTCGTTGCACTCATATATCCATGAAAAAACGAAGGCTCCTGCCTGTAAACAGGCGGAGCCTTCGTTCCTTCATGTCTGCATGAGTCGCTATGCGTTTACATCATTCCCATGCCGCCGCCCATCTGAGGGGCTGCCGGAGTATCTTCTTTAATTTCTGCTACTACAGATTCTGTTGTTAACAGAGTAGATGCTACAGATGTTGCGTTCTGTAATGCGGAACGTGTTACCTTTACAGGGTCGATGATTCCGGCATCTACCATATTTACATAGGTTTCATTTAATGCATCAAAGCCTACACCAGGTTCTGATTCATATACCTTATTAATGATAACAGGGCCTTCCAGACCAGCATTGGATGCAATGTGATATAACGGAGCTTCCAGTGCCTTCAGAATGATCTCTGCACCTGTCTTCTCATCACCGGACAGAGTTGCTGCCAGTTCTGCAACCTTCTTGCTTGCATGGATGTAAGCAGAACCACCGCCGCAGATGATACCTTCTTCAACGGCTGCTCTGGTAGCTGCCAAAGCATCCTCCAGACGAAGCTTAGCTTCCTTCATCTCAGTCTCTGTAGCTGCACCTACACGGATTACACCTACACCACCGGATAACTTAGCCAGACGTTCCTGTAATTTTTCTTTATCAAATTCAGAAGTTGTATTTTCAAGCTGCATCTTGATCTGACCGATTCTTGCCTGAATATCTTCCTTTGCACCTGCGCCGTCAACAATAACGGTATTTTCCTTTTCAACCTTAACGCTCTTTGCACGACCAAGATCTTCCAGTGTAGTATCCTTCAGGTCCAGACCAACCTCTTCAGAGATTACCTTACCACCGGTCAGGATTGCGATATCCTCCAGCATAGCCTTTCTGCGGTCACCATAACCAGGTGCCTTGACAGCTACTACATTGAAGGTACCTCTTAACTTATTAACGATCAGAGTTGTCAGTGCTTCACCTTCTACATCCTCTGCAATGATCAGAAGACGGGAACCGCTCTGAACAATGCTCTCCAGTAATGGAAGAATATCCTGAATATTTGAAATCTTCTTATCTGTAATCAGGATGTATGGATTATCCAGCTCTGCAACCATCTTTTCCATATCTGTACACATATATGCGGATACATAACCACGATCAAACTGCATACCTTCTACCAGATCCAGCTCTGTCTTCATGGTCTTGGACTCTTCAATTGTGATTACACCATTAGAAGAAACCTTTTCCATAGCATCTGCTACCAGCTGACCGACTTCCTCGTCACCGGCTGAAATAGATGCAACTCTTGCGATCTGCTCCTTGCCGCTGATCTTATCACTCATATCCTTTAATGCATCAACTGCTGTATCGCATGCCTTCTTCATACCTTTTCTTAAGATAATCGGATTTGCACCGGCTGCCAGGTTCTTCATACCTGCATTGATCATAGCCTGTGCCAGAACCGTTGCTGTTGTTGTACCATCACCGGCAACATCATTTGTCTTGGTTGCTACTTCCTTAACGATCTGTGCACCCATGTTTTCAAATGCATCTTCCAGTTCAATATCCTTGGCAATTGTAACACCATCATTGGTGATCAACGGTGTGCCATAGGATTTGCTCAGCACTACATTTCTTCCTTTTGGTCCTAACGTTACACGAACGGTATCTGCTAACTGATTTACTCCGGCTTCCAAAGCCTTTCTGGCTTCTGCGCCATACTTAATTTCCTTTGCCATTTTAATTCCTCCAATTCATTCTGTTATGATTTATATTTCCATTAATCTTCAATAATTGCCAGAATATCTGCCTGCTTTACGATGGTATAATCTTCATCCTCCAGCTTCAGCTCTGTGCCTACGTACTTGGAATAAACAACCTTGTCGCCAACCTTTACCTGCATCGGAACGATCTTTCCGTCTACTTCTGCTCCAGGTCCTACTGCAATAACCTCTGCCTGCTGTGGCTTTTCCTTAGCCTGTCCAGGAAGTACGATTCCTGACTTTGTAGTCTCTTCTGCTACCAACTGCTTTAATACAACCTTGTCACCTAATGGTACTAATTTCATTTTATATTCCTCCTTATTCATATTGCTCTCGTTTTAATAGCACTCATCATCTTTGAGTG
>CABQJA010000074.1 GCA_902464345.1 uncultured Clostridium sp. | reverse complement strand
CTGGTTTGAATTGCCTTGCAGGCAACCGATAGACAACTCCATCTAAAATCCATAATCCATACAAATTATATCCAATTTGCTTTGTTATATTATAGCTGTCCTCAACAGGACAGCTATAATTCTTATAAAGCGAGGTCTTATCTATGAAGAACAAAAAAGTTTTGACAGTAGGTTTGTGCGGAGCAATCTGCTTAAGCATTGCAGGGGTTACTTATGCAAGCACATTGGCTTCGGATATTTTCTATCAGGATACAGATGGTGGACAAATCAGCGTTGACGGTAAAAATTGGGTCGCCGAGGCGGATTATGAGAAGAACAATGCGGCACCGGATGTGCAGTGGTGGACAGCCGATGAATACGAGGCGTGGATGAACGAACAGAAAAAAGAAATGGAATCTTTGATTGGAACCGGAGATGGTTGGTATGATGGGGAAGGCGTATTCTATGAATTTACACAGGAAAGCGTAGATGCTATGATGGACAGCTATAAAGAAACTCTGGAAAGTATCAAAAAAGGAGTATTGTATTCCAAAGACAACGGTGACGGTGATACCTACTCCATGATTCCACCTACTGAAGATGTAGTTTCCTCTTATAGTGTTGATGTAACAAAAGATAACGGAAAAACAGTACATATTGGGAATTACTCCACAGTTGAGGAATTAGACAAAGCCATTTCTGATGCAGTTAAAAACGGTCAACTCACACAGGAAGAAGCGGATGCTGTTCACCAATAATAACGAAACTATTCTGCCGCGTGACGGCTTTGAATATGAACGATACCATGTAAGCAATCATCTCTATAAAACACTTCTGTGTCCGGCAGGTCCGCTGTGACTTGCTGGGCGCTTTACGATCCTGACGGTTAGCCCCCATGTTCGAGTGGGCGAGTACATGAAGTGCCGATTGAGCGAACAGCACCAGAGCGCAAAGCAGGCATGGCGGCTTGCGGGCGATGACACACGGGCAGAGTCAAAGATATTTGAGCAATATGCACAAAGAATGGAACAGAAAATTGTTAGCACTCTACTTAAATGAGTGCTAAAAAGTTATTGACAAGTGAAAATAGCTGTGTTATATTCGGAATAGAACAAAGAAAAGGAGGTTTTCAATATGGATGCTGAGAAATTTACAAAGAAATCACTGGAAGTAATTGAAAATTGTTCCAAACTTGCCTATGAATATAACAATCAGGAGATTGATCAGGAGCACCTGTTACTTAGTATGGTGACCACCGATGATTGTCTGATTGCCAAGATGATAGAAAAGATGGGAATTGATCTGAAAGGATTTACTGCAGAATGTGAACGTGCAGTGGCATATCGGCCGAAGGTAACGGGTACCAGTGACGTGTACATGAGCCGGGAGTTTACAATGACACTGATGGATGCCGAGAATGAATCAAAGCAGATGGGGGATGCCTATATATCGGTAGAGCATATCTTCCTGGCAATGATCAAGAAGGCGAATAAAGCAGTACGCGGTATCTTTCAGAAATATGGAATTACCAGAGATGCATTTTTGAAGGCATTGATGTCTGTCCGGGGTAATCAGAAGGTAGAGACGGATAATCCGGAGGCTACGTATGACAGTCTGTCCAAGTATGGCTATGATCTGGTAGAGCGTGCAAGACAGCAGAAGCTGGATCCGGTAATCGGCAGGGATCAGGAGATCCGAAATATTATAAGAATTCTGTCCCGTAAGACGAAGAATAATCCGGTTCTGATCGGTGAACCCGGTGTAGGTAAAACTGCTGCAGTAGAAGGACTGGCACAGAGAATTGTCCGGGGAGATGTACCGGATGGATTAAAGAACAAGCAGATTTATGCATTGGATATGGGTTCTTTGCTGGCCGGTGCCAAATATCGTGGTGAGTTTGAGGAACGTCTGAAGGCAGTGCTGGATGAAGTTCGGAAGAGCGAAGGAAAGATCATTCTGTTTATTGATGAGCTGCATACGATCGTAGGTGCCGGTAAGACGGATGGTGCCATGGATGCAGGTAATATGTTAAAGCCAATGCTGGCAAGAGGTGAGCTGCATTGTATCGGTGCAACGACCCTGGATGAATACCGGCAGTATATTGAGAAGGATGCCGCACTGGAGCGGCGGTTCCAGCCGGTTATGGTAAATGAGCCAACGGTAGAGGATACGATTTCCATCCTGCGTGGATTAAAGGATCGGTATGAAGTGTTTCATGGTGTTAAGATTACGGATGGTGCACTGGTATCTGCGGCAACGCTTTCCAACCGATATATTACCGACCGTTTCCTTCCGGATAAGGCAATCGACCTGGTGGATGAAGCCTGTGCCATGATCAAGACAGAGCTTGATTCCATGCCGATGGAGCTGGATGATATGTCTCGTAAGATCATGCAGTTGGAGATTGAAGAGGCCGCCTTAAAGAAAGAGGATGACCGGTTAAGTAAGGAACGTCTGGAAGAGCTTCAGAAGGAACTGGCAGAATTAAAGGATCAGTTTGCAGGTGCCAAGGCAGACTGGGAGAAAGAGAAGAAAGAGGTTGAGCATGTTACAAAGCTTCGGGAAGAGATAGAAGCATTGAATAACCAGATTCAGATCGCACAGAGAAATTATGATCTGAACCGTGCGGCAGAGCTGCAGTATGGTAAACTGCCACAGCTTCAGAAGGAGCTGGAAGCAGAAGAAGAGCGGGTTAAATCTGAGGAGCATACATTGGTACATGAAAGTGTTACCGATGAAGAAATTGCAAAGATCATTTCCCGGTGGACCGGTATTCCGGTAGCAAAATTAACGGAAAGTGAGCGAAATAAGACCCTGCATCTGGATAAGGAGCTGCATAAACGGGTTGTCGGACAGGATGAGGCAGTGGAGCTGGTAAGTGAAGCAATCATTCGTTCCAAGGCTGGTATTAAGGATCCGACGAAGCCGATTGGTTCGTTCCTGTTCCTTGGACCTACCGGTGTCGGTAAGACAGAGCTTGCCAAGACATTGGCCGCCAGTCTGTTTGATAATGAGGCCAATATGGTGCGTATCGATATGAGTGAATACATGGAGAAGCATTCTGTGGCAAGATTGATCGGAGCGCCTCCGGGATATGTAGGTTATGATGAAGGCGGTCAGCTGACAGAGGCTGTCCGGCGGAAACCGTATTCGGTAGTTCTGTTTGATGAAGTAGAAAAAGCACATCCGGATGTATTTAATGTACTGTTGCAGGTATTGGATGATGGACGTATTACGGACTCAAAGGGTAAAACCGTTGATTTCAAGAATACGATTCTGATCATGACCTCCAACATCGGTTCCCAGTATCTGCTGGAAGGAATTGATGAACAGGGCAACATTAAGCCGGAAGCACAGGAAATGGTAATGAATGAGCTGCGTGCACATTTCAGACCGGAGTTCTTAAACCGTCTGGATGAAACCATTATGTTCAAGCCATTGACGAAGGAAAATATCGGCGGTATTGTTGACCTGCTGATCACAGACCTGAATAAGCGGCTGGCAGACCGTGAGATTGAAATCAGTGTTACGGACGAAGCAAAGGCATTTATTATCGATCATGGTTATGATCCGATTTACGGTGCAAGACCGTTGAAGCGGTATCTGCAGAAGAATGTAGAAACACTGGTAGCCAGACTGATCTTATCCGACAAGCTCGGAATGAATCAGAAGGTAACCATCGATGTGGAAAACGGACAGTTGACTGCACGGTAATCAAGTGGATAGGTGATGGATTATGCAAGGGGAGAAGGACCTTCGGGTGCTTCTCCCTTTTTACGTGGAGGGATGATTGCCGTCCCGCGATACAGGAAGCAGTGCAGGACGCGCTCTCGCTCAAATCGGAACATAGCGGTACATAAGATGCCAAAGGACGGCATCTAAGTACCGATGTTCCTACATGGTCCTGTCACATGCTCCTGTATCTTGGGACTGCCAGGGGATGCACGCATTTCGTCCGTTATGCTCAAGTGTACAGGTATGGCATAGAGGCGCATTCGGATATTTGAGAGGGCGTTGGCTGGGTATGCAATTGCCGTCCCGCGATACAGGCAGCAGTGCAGGACGCGCTCTCGCTCAAATCGGAACATAGCGGTGCATAAGATGCCAAAGGACGGCATCTAAGTACCGATGTTCCTACATGGTCCTGTCACTTGCTCCTGTATCTTGGGACTGACAGGGCATGCACAGTTTTCGTTACGCCGTGTTCCCCTACTTAGGTGTGATGTAGGTACTGTTTCCAGTGCTCAAGATAGTAGTGCATATGAAAGCATGGATAGCAGAAACAGAAGTGCATTTAGGCTACTCAGTAACCAGCTTTCGAAGCGAATGATGATTCTATGCAGGGACGTTTGCACCCGCCGGTACTTAATGAGTGCGGAGCACGAATTTAGTATCCGCTGCGAGGGGCAAATTAGTGGGAACGGTCCCGGAATAGAACCATCGTAGCGGAGAAAGTGTCGGTGATAGATTCTGCTCCTTCCCAGCAGTACAGGCAACTGTGCAGGACCACCCCTACCCATCCGTTGCGGGAAATCCGAAAATGGTCTATAATAAGCAGAGCATAACGAACAGACAATATAGAACGAGGAGAACACAGATGGAGCCTTCATTACAAAGCACTGCCATTTCGGAACCGGATGGCGGGAATCAGAGCCGGAAACCGGGGATTACCGGCAGTACCCTGAAGCTGATCGCAATAATCACCATGCTGATCGATCATACCGGAGCGGTACTGGTCGAGAGATGGATGCAGCAAAGTGCGGATGGTACCGGAATAGATGGAATCTATGCACTTTATATCGGAATGCGGTCTGTCGGAAGAATCGCATTTCCGATTTTTATATTTCTTCTGGTCGAAGGAATGGAGCATACAAGAAACAGGTGGAAGTATCTGATAAGACTTTGGATCTTTGCGATTGTTTCGGAGATTCCGTTTGACATGGCATTTAATCTGGAGAAAAGTCAGATATTTTCCGGACAGCTGCTGGAGCTTGGTTATCAGAATGTATTTTTTACACTGGCAGTCGGACTGATGGTTTGTATTGGAATTCGGATTGTAGAAGAAAAGCCATTCAAAAACGGCATAAAAATCACACTGAATCTGCTGATGACGATCGCAGGTATGGCAGCTGCAGAGCTGTTGCGTACAGATTATGGCGGTATCGGAGTGCTGGCGATTGTTATGATGTATCTGCTCCGGGACAGAAGAGTGATAGCGGTGATCGCATGCTGTATCATTCTGATGTTTTCAAGCAGTTTGGAGATAGTGGCCTTTTTGGCATTGATTCCGATCTGTTTTTATAATGGAGAACGGGGATGGAAGCTGAAATGGGTATTCTATATATTTTATCCGGCGCATCTGCTGATTCTGTGGATGATCGGTTCTCTGACGGGATTGCTTGGATAATATAGGATAGGAGCAATGGATAGGAAGCAGCGGCCGGAAGCTGAATATGAGATAGAAAGAAATGGAGGCGATCAAATGGAGCCGGGAAAGGATTTACTGAAGAAACGGTTTGCAAAGCATCGGGAAACAGCAGAATACAGAGAGGATTTTAATCGGTTAATGGATATGGAGTTTCAGGATTTTATGAAAGAATTTCTGGATTTTCATACCAGAGTGACAGAGGATATGATGGATGAGACCGGGAATCAGAATCCAACGGTAGAAGAACGGGAATGGTTTTATTTATACTATGGCGGGGAACTGTATTCCGATGTGATCAAAGCAAAAGGATGGGGGCGAATGGTCGATATGGCGCTGGAGCTGATTGACAAGGAACAGCAAAACCGATAAAATACTTTATGTATTATGATTTGACAGAACAGGTAGGGAGAGTTCATTGAAACAGCAGATAACGAAAAATGCAATAGAGACTGCTTTTTTGAAGCTCCTACAGGAGCGGAACTTTGAGAAAGTCATGGTGAAAGACATTGTGGAGGAGTGTGGTCTGACAAGAAACACATTCTATTATTACTATGATGATACCTATAATATTATTGCCGATATTCTGGAACGTGAGATCCGTGAGATCATGCAGGGAATCAGCGAGGGTCGTGAGCCGGTTGCGGCAATGGGTGACTGTTTTGAATATCTGGAGGAGAATCCGAAGCTGGCGAGACATTTGTTCGCATCGGCCAAGAAGGAGGATATTTACCGGTATGTCCGCAGTGCCGTGGAGATCGTATTAAATCATTCCATTGATGTTCTGGCAGGAGAGCGGGCAATTTCGCCGGAGGATAAAAAGGTGATCGTAAATACCTGTAAGTACGTAGTACAGGGAATGCTGGAGGAATGGGTGGCTCAGGGAATGAAGTATTCACTGAAGCAGGAGGTTACCTCTCTGGAGCGGTTATTCGGAACCGTTATTCAGCAGGCAATTGAGAATTCAAGAAAATAATTTTAGTACATTTAGGGCTCTGTGTATGGTTTTTGTACACAGAGCCTGTTTTGTTGCTTCCATTTTTCGATAAGAATTGCTATATTAGTTCGTGTAGTTTTGAAAACTACGTCAGTTGGTATGCATAGGATATAATGAGAAAGCAGGATTGGTGAAATGGGAAAAGGAATGCAGAGTATACTTCGGGGACTGATACAGGCAGGTATGTATCTGGCATATCGTCCAAAGGTAGTATATAAAAATCAAACGGCCATGGAGGTTATGAACGGAGATGCACCGGTTGTATTTATCTGTAATCACATGAGTCATAAGGACGGAGCACTGATCGCATCCGTACTGCATAAGAAGAAACCATATTTCCTGATTGCAAAGGACTGGTATGAGAAGAAGCAGTTTGAAGGATTCTTAAGGACCTATGGCAGTGTGCCGGTAGATCGGAGCGGAATGGATACCAGCTGGTATGATGCCTGCAGAAAACTTCTGGAGGCAGGACATTCGATCCTGATCTTCCCGGAGGGCAAGACCTCGAAGGGAGAAATGAATGCGTTTCAGCCGGGATTTGCGGTACTGGCAGAGAAAACCGGTGCAAAGGTGGTAGAATGTGCACATATCGGTTCGTATCATTTGTTTTTCGGAGAACGGAAACGGATCCTGATCGGTGACAGCTATACGCTGGAGTGTCCGAAGGACATGCGGAAATCAGCTTATGCAAAGCAGATAGCCGGACAGGCCAGAGAGCGGATTCTTCATATGAAGGAAATTCTGGAAGCCATGAAATCCGGTAAAGTAAAGTTCACAGGCGGCAAAGCGGATAAGGCAGCTCCTGTTTCGGAAGCGGCAGCCACGGAAGAACCGCAGAAGGAATCATGAAGTTAAGCACACAGTGCTTGATGAAGGAGTCAGAGACTCCGTATATATATTGTAACAAGAGAAAGGAAGAAAAATCATGGAAAGAACAGAAGTAGCAGCAAAGATTAAAGATATGTTAGTAGAGAACTTAAGAATTCCGGCAGAGATGTTAGAGGATGATGCGGAATTATTCGGCGGCGAGATCGGTCTGGATTCCGTAGATTCCCTGGAGATCATTGCAGGAATTGATGATATGTTCGGTGTAAACATGACAGGTGTTGATAAGACAAACTTCAGAGATATCAATGCTCTGACTAATTATGTAATGGAAAATGCGGAGGCGTAATTCATGAAGAAACGGTGCGTAATTACCGGACTGGGAATCATCTGTCCGGTTGGGAATGATGTAAAGGAAAGCTGGGACAGCATTCAGGCTGGTAAATCCGGGTTAGGCGTTGTGAAGTCCATCAATACAGAAGGCTGCTATGCAAATCTTGGCGGTGAAGTTTTCTGTGATGCGCTTCCGGCACCGCAGTATGACCGGTCTGCCAGACTTTGTATCAAGGCAGCAGAAGAAGCAATTGCGGATGCGGGACTTTCGGAGCAGGGAGCAGGCGAAGCCGGTGTGATCGTAGGTAGCTGTATCGGCGGTGCGGTCAGCATTGATGAATATCTGACTGCTCAGAAGGAGGGCAAAGAGGATGACAGCCGTATTCCGAATATGGCAGCTTCCTCCATTGCGAACAGTGCAGCCGCTTATCTGGGACTGAATGGTGTAACGGCCAATATCGTAAATGCCTGCGCAGCAGGTACGATGAGTATTGCATATGCATGTGATCTGATTCGTTCCGGTAACGGCGATATATTCCTGGCCGGTGGTACGGATCCGTTTTCTTCTCTGGCATTTGCCGGATTCCATGCACTGCATGCATTGTCAGAGGAGCCATGTTCTCCGTTAAATCACAGCCATGGTATTACCCTTGGCGAAGGCTCTGGTATTCTGGTGGTAGAGGAGTACGAGCATGCGGTTGCCAGAGGAGCTAAGATCTACTGTGAGGTAGCGGGCTACGGTGTGAACAGTGATGCTTACCATATTACAGCTCCGGATCCGTCCGGAGAGGGTCAGATGGATGTTATCCGCAGAGCATTGTCTTCCGCAGAGGTCGCTCCGTCTGAGATCGCATATGTGAATGCACACGGAACCGGAACAGCGAAGAATGATGAGGCAGAGTTCTTATCTCTGCATACGATTTTTGACGGTACAGACGTATCGGTCAGCTCTACAAAGTCTATGACCGGTCACTGTCTGGGTGCAGCCGGTGCGGTTGAGGCGGTCTTTACGGTTAAGGCAGTCAGCGAGGATGTCCTTCCGCCAACGATCGGATACTCAGAGGAAGATAAGGTGGCATTAAAGGAAAAAGCCGGAGATCTGGATTTTGTAGCAAATGACAGCCGGAAGAAGGAGATTCCGATGGCAATGTCCAATTCATTTGCCTTTGGCGGAACCAATGCCAGCATTATTTTTGCGAAAGAAGCAAAGCAGCATGAGGAGGCTCCGAAGGAGAAGCTTTATATTACAGGCTTTGGTCAGGCATTAAGTGCGAAAGAGGATCCGTCAGCAAAGGTGGCAACGGTGACTCTTGATATGAAGGATTTTACAGATCGTGGTGTGAAGCTCGGTGTATTCCGGAAGCTGGATAAATTCAGCCAGTTACAGCTGATAAGCGGCATCGATGCATTAAAGAGTGCGAATGTGACTGTTTCAGAGGAGAATGAACGCAGAATCGGTACGATCATCGGAACTTCTGCAGGTCCTGTAACCGAGGTATCCAATTTCCAGAAGAATATCTGTGAGAAGGGTGCAACTGCCGGAAGTGCATTTACATTCCCGAATACGGTATATAATGCGGCAGGCGGACATTTCTCGATCTTTACAAAGACAAAGGGTTACTGTGCAACTGTGGCAAATGGTACACAGGCAGGTCTTCAGAGTGTGGCTTATGCATGTGACGTACTGGAAAAGGGCAATGAGGATATCATGCTTGCAGCCGGTACTGATGAAGGTTCGGATATGGTAACATTCTTCTATGAGCACAGTAAGATCAATGGTGAGAATGTACTGGGTGAAGGCAGTTCAACCATCGTGCTGGAGACTGCAGACAGTGCAAAGAAGCGTGGAGCTCACACCTATGCAGAGGTAGCCGGATATGCCTGCACACATTCCGCAGGTAAGGCGGACTATACAGAAGCACAGGCAATGAAGGATGCAATCAGCAAAGCACTCGCAAAGGCCGGCTATCAGGCATCTGATATTGACTGCGTATATGCTGTGATCAGTAATGAGGCTGAGAAACAGGCAGCAGAGTCTGCAGTTCTGACAGAAGTATTTGGTGCAAAAGAGATCAGAGATGTACGGGAACAGACCGGAGACTGCCGGGCAGCCAGTGCCAATGCACAGCTGGTAGAAGCAGCAAAGGCAATTGACGGAGGCAGTGTAAAGCATACACTGGCGGTATCCTATGGTTGTGGTTCTTATACAGCAGTTGTTCTGAAGGAATGCGAATAATAGATCAGAGAGGAATAAAAGAATGAGTACAGCAATCGTAACGGGGGCATCCCGTGGTATTGGAAAAGCCTGTGCGATCGAACTGGCAAAGGCAGGCTATGATATCGTTGTAAATTATGTATCCAATGAGGC
>CABQJA010000073.1 GCA_902464345.1 uncultured Clostridium sp. | reverse complement strand
TGTTTTTATGTACTTTGTTTTTTCCCATCACGGAATGACTTTCACGATAATCTCAAGGCCCCCATAAACACCGGATTCCGGGTTCTGCAGCACGTCATTATCATCCATATTTACTATATTTGATATAGGAACATTCATATGCTCATTTCCATGTGCAATAGCACCAATGATCATATACTTCGTACCTCTTCCGAAAATCAGTTCACTCTCTCCATAATTAAGCGTTGCCATGCATTTCGTACCGGCATCACATAATAAAGTCAGCATGAGCTGTGCCTGTGAAAACATAAAATCAACATTATAACCCACACACATAAATCCATCCTCCCGGACGATCGTACCGGACTTTTTATTAATCTGCCTCATGATTTCCTGCTGATTTCC
The DNA here is from genome assembly GCA_902464345.1 of uncultured Clostridium sp. Classification (GTDB taxonomy): domain Bacteria; phylum Bacillota; class Clostridia; order Lachnospirales; family Lachnospiraceae; genus CAG-632. The sequence continues at coordinate 9,556 of CABQJA010000073.1, read as the reverse complement.
GTCCAGGTCGTTCAATAACTCTCCGGATATTCCCAGCTGATACTCCAAATAAGGGACATTTAACATTCTATGCACACGGATTTTTCGTGGAATCTCATTTATCTGAGACGCATTCTGCAGATTATGAATGGTAGTCTGCAGACGTCTTTCTTCTTCTGTCTGCGGCTTATTCAGTTTGCGGTTCTCCCGCAAATGCTGGTTAATCTTAAAAGATTTATCTGTACGGATATACCCATAATCCCGTCCTTCTCCGTCAAACCATTCACCCTTATATCTTCCGTATAGCTGTCGGATATAATCCCCCTGATTGTATTTGTTTTTCTCCGCCATCCCTTTTGCTTCCTGATTCGTCAAATATCCATATTCACTGAACTCACCGGCTGCAGTTACATGCCATGCATGTGTATCCTGTGTTGTACTCCCATCTATCTGACCCATAATGACTTGTGTATCATCGATTGCTGCAAGCTGCCGGATTCTGCGCGCAGTCTGCTGTTCCAATGTCACAATCGCCTTATATACATTACCATGTGAGTTGTAGTGCTTTCGGACCTCCTTGCATTTCTCACCCAGCAATTGTACAGACTTAATTCCAAGTACATTATTTCTCGTCGCATCTGCCTGATGGGCAGCCGTATTCCGTTCATATGCTTTCATAAACATCAACAGCTCGTCGATATCTGACGGTATATCATCCGTTCCTTTTGCCCGCTTAATATAAGCTTCAAACTGCTCTGCGGACATAATCCGGTCATCCCCTGCGATCACATCACTCAATTCTTCCAACGTCGTCTGGACCGCTTCCTTTGTTATCTCACTATCCGATATAGCCTTCCCATTATATGTATGAAGAAGCATTCTCCATGTTTTCCTTGTATTACCCGCAAGGATATCCATTCCTCTGGTCTGAAGAATATTATAATCACGTGTGCAGAGCATAATTGCTTCCTGCACCTTTGCTTTTCTGCTTTTTCCCTGCATGGAGAATGTCATCTTATGTGTACTTAAATAATCCTGCCCCTTTGCAACTATCTGCTGATATGCCTTTGATATTTTCGCATATTCCGCCTCATAGTTGTCCGGGTCAACCGATGCATCTAAGGCATTTTCCACATTGTCCAGTGTTCCCAGAAACTGCTGAAATCCCAAGCTGTTTTCTTTTCCGCCCAATTTTCCGGATGTTTTCAGCTCATCTCTGATCGTACCATATCGCTCCAGCTCCTCCGGTTCTTCTCCGGTTCCCAGCACCTTTGCAAATATTTCCAGTCCCGAATACTTCTGCATTCCATTCCTGGCACTTACCGGTACATTTTTCCTCTTATTACCATACCAGCGTGCCCCTACGATCATGTAGCTTGTATTTCGTCCCAGTATCAATTCAGACTCCGGCAGATTCTCTGTCGCAAATACCCTCGTTCCCTTATCACATAACAGCGTAAGCATGATCGGAGAGCCCGCAAATTGGACATCTGCATTAAATCCAACCGACATATAACTCTTATCTTCTATTACGGTTCCTGCCTTTTTCTGGATTGCGAGGACGACATCCGGACGTATCTCTGTTCCATTGACAATATAATCTCCCAGTCCTAAAGCTGAAGATACATATTCTGCCCGAAGCATCCGATAGAATTTATAATTGTCATCGAGCTGATTCTGCTCAGCTGCTTTATCCATGCTCTGAATGGTTTCTTTTATTCCGCTTTCCCAATTATCTTTTAATCGAAAACCCGGATTAAATCTTTGAATATTTCCTTCAATCTGCTCCGGTGTTTCTCCCCGAAGATACGCATTAATACTGGACGCATTCGGTGTATTCACATAACCGATTGCCTGACCATCCTTCTGACTCGCGTATATGTGCCCTTTTTTACTTGTTTCACTCTTAGTGATAGGATTATACTCATTCTGCCTCGCCATAGTTGCTGCTGTTGCATAGCTCATGATCTTATACTGACTGAATCCGTCATCCGAAACTTCATATGTCTGGCTTGATTCATCCTCTACCATATTGGCCTTATTGAATTCAAGCTGTGTCTGCTTATCCGCATGTCCGCCTTTTAAATTCTTTGCTTCCGCCGTTGGTATATAGGCACTGTCCTGCTTCATATCATATACCCCTGACAGCAATCTTCCGGAATCTGATACGATTCCCTGAATGAGATTATCCATATCATCATTGCGGCTTATCATAGCCGCGTCCTGACAAGCGGCCTGAATTCCAAACAGAACATTTGTCAGCATTACCGGATCCGGATTTTTCCGTTTCGATTCCTGTAGTATCGCTTCATATGCTTCCAATAACCCTAGCAAAGACTTTATTTCCTTCGGAAGACTCCTATATCCGCTCGACCGCACTACCCGTCGCAGCTTCTCCGAAGATAGATTCCACATGCCGGAACGCGCATTGCCCATAATTTCAAACAGACGTTTATCCTGCATAAGCTCTCCATCCATAAACTCGGCTTCCGCAAGCTGCCGTTCACGCATATAGTCCTGATAATACTCATCCGGCTCAGGCTCACCCAGCGTAACATCTAAATCCGATATTTTATTTTCAAACATGATATCATCCATACTTTTTCCTCCAAAAGCCCCTTCCCGTTTTTAAAAATCAACGTCCATCTCATCGGGATTTTCTCCAAGTCCAACCATATATGCGTATGGTTCAAAATCTGCTTTTGTAAATACCTTGCCGGTCTTAACAAACTCATACCTGATCGCCTGCAGATAATGTCTCATGCAGACCTCTTCTCCATCTCCATCTGCCGCAGCCAGAAATGCGGCATTCAAAATACAGTTCTTAATATTACCGCCTGCGAATTCAAACCGTTCTGCCAGGAACCGTATGTCCACATCCTCGTTCAGAGGTGTTGTCTTCGGAATGGTTGTCCGCCACAGCATTTCTCTCGTATCCGGATCCGGGAACTGGAATTCAACAATATATTTCATTCTACGGAAGAATGCCGGATCTATATTATGCTTATAGTTTGTCGCCAGCACACAGACCCCGTCATAAGCTTCCATTTCCTGAAGCAATAAGGCTGTCTTATTATTCGCCGATGCCTGATTGCTGCCACCGTCATCTGAACGTTTCGCAAAAATCGTATCGCATTCGTCAAAGAACAATACGACATTACATTTCTTTGCTTCCCGGAATATCATGGACAGAGATTTCTCTGTCTCACCAACATATTTATCTACAACCTTGGAAATATCCACGCGATATAATTCCAGATTCAGCTCATGTGCCAACACCTGCGCCATCATGGATTTACCGGTACCGGGAGCTCCGAACAGCAAAACCGTTAATCCGCGCCCATATGGATATTTCTTCACATAGTTCCATTTCTCATATACCTGCTTCTTGAAGTTCATCTGTTCAATAACATGTGTAATGGTCTCGCGCTGATCTGCATTCATTACAATATCATCAAATCCAAACTTCGCTTCTACTCTGGTCGCCTTCTGGGACAGCTCGGAAGACATCTGCGCATTACAGCCTTTAAAAAGAAGTGCTCTCGGTATTTTATCCAGCTTTTCCATCGTTGCCAGCGTTCTCGCATGTTTCAGGGCATCTGCCACCTTTCCGGGTGTAAATATGAATTTAATCGTCATTTCCAGAAGATCACAATCCTCTGCCAGCTCATAATCCTTTGCATAGTACTCCCAGCACTTCTGGCGTTCTTCATTGCTCGGTGCCGGCAGATCAAAGTCTACATATTCTTCCATTGTGACTTCCTTCAGATTCAGCTTCTCGCGGCTGATCGTAAAGACCGGAATATCCCGCTCCACTAATTTCCCAAATGCCAGATCCATATATCCGAGGAATTTCTCCTTCTCTTCCTCACGATATGTGAGTTCATCCAATACACAGCATGCATTCATGAATATACATTCCCGGACTGCTGCCCATAATGCCTTTTCCACATATCCGAAATCATATGTAAACAGCTTCTTACAATTAATGGTAACCGCTTTCATGTTCTTCTCTTTACAGAAATGCTTTACAAAGAATTTTCTTCCACTTCCTTCATCCCCGGAATAAGCTACGATCCTTATCCCCTGCCCGTATGCGATCTTCATTGCATCCAATATGGATCCATTTGCCATGATCGGATCCAGCTCCCGATCGTCCGTCAGCATTTTTATAAACCGGCTGTAATTTTCATCCAGCCGGAACGGATTTCTTCCGAACAGATAATCAAGCATCCTCTTATCCGGTGTGATCAGTGTTGAGAATGGCATCTGCGAGTTTACACGAAGATCCAGAACCGGAAGCAGCTGATCCAGGCAGATGGACATTTCACTATATGCAGTGGTTGCAGAATAATTACGTCCAAAGAAAAGTCTTGCAGCAGATTCGACCGTAGGCGTTGTCTGACCACCATTTTCATTCGCGATCTGAAATACGGCCGCATAACTCGTCTGCGTCGATGCAAGCAGTGCACATGCCAATGCAAAGATAGAAAAATGCTCCAAAGACAGCTTCCGACACAATTCATAAAACGGAAGCTTCAATTCCCCTCCGGTGTTTGTCACTGCCACTCTCGCATCAATAAAAGAAAGCATTTCATCCACGCTCATATCCTCTGCCGGATCTTCATCATCCGAAGTTCCTCCCAGGGATTGTGAAAATCCTTTCAGCATAGCCTCTAATTCTGCATCTATCTCTATCGGCAGCTCCTCCGCTGTTCCTTCTGTTACCGCTTCCTGCTTTCCATCATATTCAGCAAATTCAAATTCCTGTATCTTATCTTCACATAGATTAGATGCTATCTCGATATCCGGATACATCACATTCTTATATCCACCCTGACCGGCAACATACTTCCTCTTTAGCTCCCGTATATGCCCTGCCAGTGCTGCATTACAGCAGGCAAAAATATAATCCATATACTCATCATAGCTCTGGAAAGGTTCTGTCTTTAATTTCTCGGTAAATTTCCCTTTTTCATTCATGCTGTCTACCCCATGTCATTACTCATCTTCTTCAAACACCATCGTGCCGGTATAACTCTTCTCGATTCTGACCAGGCTATTGCCAAATAATTTATTCACAAGCCGGTTCGCCTCTCTACTGATGATCGGAAGAATAATCTGCTTCTTTCCCTCGTATTTATCCTTGGCCGCCCGGCCTGCACTCCACATAATGTCAATCAGTGCTCTGTAGTTTTCAGGTAATATCTTCATCCAAACGACCGAAAGTACATCTTTTTCCGGAACTATCACAATACACCCCAGAATCCTTTCGTTTTCCGTAAGGAAAAAGCTCACATCCGGTTCTATCAGATTCTCCTGCACATACATCGGCATATAGAATGGCGGTTCCTGCATCAGACTGTTTTTTTCATTATGTGACAGCTGTGCATATGTCTTTAATCTGTAATCTGCACCATCCTCCTTTAAATACGGACTGCCCATTAATGTCTCAAGTGTCAGACTGTAAGTTGTGATATCCGGATGCTCCGTCAGCTCAAATCCGCAATATTCAAAAAATGCTTTTAACCCATTATCAGCCTGCAGATCCTCTGTGAATTCTACCGTAAATCCATCCACAGTCTCATTCATTCCTGCGTATGCGGATGCTTCTAACAGCAAAAGAGTTGCTCCCCCTTCCCGTCTATGCTCCGGAGCCATGTAAAGAGAACGGATAACTGCTGCATTTCCTTTTATCTGAACTGCAATCTCTCCATACACTTCATTCTCCTGAATCAAGCCCATTCCAAAGGTATTCCGGTCAAAGCATACTGCCGCTGCATTTACACCTCCCATCATAGCCTCAAATTGTTCTATATTTTCATTATCTAATAATACAATTTCCATTTCAGCCACCTCTTTTTCTATCTTCTATCCAATCCGGTCTATGACTACGAGGACAGAGAATTAAGATCATTCTCTGACAGGTCTGTGCCACCCGGCATATACTGCCTGATAAATGTCTTTAGCTGCTCTCCGGTCATCCTTTCACCACAAAGGATCTCATTCATCCGATCCAGATCCCTGATCGCAGTCTGATCATTCTTTGCAGCTTCTTCCTGCAGCCGCATGAAGTTCGTCTCGAATTTCTGCATCACGTTCTTGAATACAGCAGCCGGGATACCGGTAAGATCCAGATTTCGTCCGCCATATTTATCACCGATTTCATCCAGGCGCTGCCCACCGAAGCTGGATGCAAATTCTCCATTTCCAAATCCATGTGTATGCCCCAGCTGGTTTGTTTTTTTATAGCTGTCGCTTTCAAATCCGACCAGCATACTTGTATAGTTTGTACTGTCTCCCTCTTCCAGATGCATATAAATATGTCCGCAGCTGCCATCATTTTTCAGGATCCGCTCCGTTCCATCCGGTCCGGTAATCCCGGAATTACCCAGTCCACCAACTGCTACATTCATACCTCTTTGATGCCACGGAGAGAAGAATTTCAATTCCTTAAATCCTGTCTTTATCAGTGCTTTTTCCTTCGACTTCCGAAACAGGGTATGCGTTGCTCCGCCACGTACGAAGAATCCGGCATCCAGACCACCGTTTTTTCCTGTATAAGCGTTTATGAGACTCCTCTCACCTTCTTTGGTATAGGCGGCATTCTCCATTCCGGGAAGTACGATCCCGACACGGGAGCAATGTGCAAATGCATTAGAAACCGGTCCCTGCCAGCTTCCCTCTGTGTTATGCTTTGAATCCTTTAAAGTAAAGTTACCCATGTGGCACATAAGCATTGTCTTGGCAATAAAAAGCTGTGACTGCGCATTCCTCTCCACATCTGCCTGTGAGAAAGCTTTTCCCTCTCCGACCTGATCCGCATGACTGAATGTTTTCAACGTATTACGCATGATTTTTGCATTCATCCATGCGTCTAAGCTATTATAATATGCCGCATCCTTCTGTCCATCTCCCAGACACTGCCGCATTCCCAGAGAAATACCGATTCTTAACAATGGATTCATCAGGCCGCCGGGAAATCTCGTTTCCAGTGTTCCCGCATCCTGCTTTGCATTCCCTGTAAATAACTCCTTGTTCTCCTGCATAAAGTTTGCAGCCAGCATATTCCGCAATGCAGGATCCAGCTGCTCCAGACGTGAGTAATCCCTCTGCATTACTTTTGCCAGCAGCTCGCTCTGCGTGGTCTTGACCTTCTCTCCTTCTTCATTCTTATAAATGGTTTCTCTCGGAAGAATTAACTCCTTCACATAATCACTCTGCATAAAAGCAGAATCCAATTTTTCACCCGGTTTTACCTTCGCTGTATCCCGATATTTCTCGCCAAATTCCTTTTCCAACTGCTTTGCTCGCAGACTCCGTTCCTCTTTTTCCCGCTTCTCTGCCTTCTTTCGTGCGAAATATCCCTGCTTCGGCTCTTGCAGCTCTACCACATCATCCTGCTGTTCATCTCCGCCGGTTCCTTCCTGCAGCGTTTCTGCTTCCCGTTCCGAGTCATAGAACTGCTTCTGAAGCTCTGCCGCTTCTGCATAGTGGGAATACATCCTGTCTGTATCCTGATCTGCCTGTGCTGACCGATAGGCTCTTGCCGCCATGTACATTTTTAGCGAAATCATCCGCATTCGGTTATAGGCTTCCGGCAGATTTCCCATCGGTATATTCACCGGATTTACATTTACAGCCGGTATCTGAAAAACAGATGGCAGGTCTTCATTCATCGTTCTTTTTAGATTCAGACGCTCATCCGCAAGAACCTCCTGCGCACTCCGGCTGATTGTAAGCGGAGGCTCCTGCTCCATAGCTGTATGCATCGTAAATGTTTCTTTTGTTTTATAGGCCGGTATCTGTTCATTATCTCCTGTTCCCATATTTAGCTCCCTTCCGATCTTCTGATCCTTCTTTTTTACTTTTAATGGCTTTTATATGCCTTTATACTCCAGCAACAGCATCGTAATATCATCAAACTGTTCTTCTTCCCCGGCAAACACATCAACACTCTGCTGAATATACCGGACGCCTTCTTCCACAGTAAGACTTCGCGTATGTTCATATTCCTCCATCAACCTCTCCTCACCGTATGCCTGTGTTTCGGTATTGATAGATTCCGGCACGCCATCCGTATACAGCAGGATTCTATCTCCCGGTTCTAACTGCATTTCATATTTGGTATATGGCATATCTTCCATTGCTGCCAGCACAAGTCCCGGCACACAGTCATTCCATTCACAGCGGTCTTTTCTCATAATGATCGGCGGATTATGTCCGGCATTGGCATATTCCAGTGTACCTGTCTGCATATTCAGAATACCCAGCCATGCAGTCACGAAGAATCCTTCCTTATTTCCTTCACACAATTGATTATTGGTGCGTTCAAATACTTCATTGACCGGTGTTCCCATGCTTGCATGATTCTTAATAATCGTCTTTGCAATTACCATGAACAATGCCGCCGGCACACCTTTTCCGGATACATCCGCGATCAGAAATGCCAGGTGCATATCATCTACCAGGAAAAAGTCGTAAAAATCACCGCCTACCTCCTTAGCCGGACGCATTGTTGCAAAAATATCGATTTCCTTTCTTCCCGGAAATGCAGGAAATATATTCGGCAGCATATCTGCCTGAATCTGGGTTGCCACATTCAGCTCTGTCTCGATCCGTCCCTTTTCAGCGGTAATTCTTGTAATGTTTTCCACATAATTATCAATCTTTTCAACCATCCGTACGAAAGTCTCATATACATTCTGTATCTCATCTCCGGTCTCTATCTTTCTGCCTTCTATACGGAATTCTCCATCCTTAAAGGACTCTATGATCTCTGTAATATCGCTTAACGGCTCCGAAAGTACTTTCCGGATATATATCAGCACTACCAGCAGAATGACTGCAATACCGGCAAGTGTAAAGCAGATAAAGAAGATCACATAATTCTTCATATCATTCTCTACAACCGTCATTTCATAGTCGATCTCAACCATAGCTACCAATTCTCCGTCCGAGTTCAGAACCGGCGCCCAGGCCGACACACTGGTTCCAAAGCCAACATCCTGTCCCAGGATCAGCTCCGTAGACGCCTTCTTCTGCTGCACATCCGGGACCAGATACTTATATTCCATTTCTTTATATTCATACCTGTCGCCTAATGCACTGATGGTATCCTTACCATCCCCTTCGCAATATGCATCCAGAATGTATATAAAGGAATCCTCCTCCGGATAGAACATATACAGATACGAAGCTCCGCTATCCCTCTTTAATGCAGAAAATAATTTCTCTAACTCCTCATAGTAAGCATCCTTCTCCAGCGTATGTGCATAATCCCCCATCCGGTCACCGTCTATCATGTCTGCGATCATACGGGCACTGTTTTCTGCCTTATTTGAATATACGTTTCGGAATGTCTTTCGGAATGAGAAGAAACTAAAGGTTACCAATGTAAGACCCAGCAGTAATACCATGATCACAACAACTCTTACTATCTTTGTTCCCAGCTTTCCGGCTCTGTCTTTCTTCAAGTTTTATACCTCCTATATCTCTCTGTTTTCTTTTATATATCGATTATTCCTTATCGATTCTTCGGATATTTTCACGATCAGGATCTTGGCCCCGCATGTAC
>CABQJA010000072.1 GCA_902464345.1 uncultured Clostridium sp. | reverse complement strand
ATATAATATATAATAATAGTATCACAAAAAATAGGGTATATATAAGGAGGGGACATGGAGTTTAAGATAAGTTCGGAAGATGAAGAAGTATTAGAGGAGACTCAGGGAAATCCGGAGACAAGGATGGACGGAGTTGATTCTGTAGAGTATGGAAGGATGAAGCAGGAGTCGGCAGAAGAAGAGAATACAGATGCGCACAAAAGGTTTATGGAAGAAGAGCCTCTCGTAATCAAGCAGACGGACATTCCGAAGCGGGAATCTTTGGGTGGGAATATTCTGACAGATCGGAAGAGTGTAAATGTTTTTATGATAATTAGTGCGGGGGTGCTTTTGGTTGCATTGTTTCTTCCGTATATGAAGATAAGTTTATATGTTCCAGATGGATTGACACAGGAAGTTGCACAGGTAGCCGGTGAATCGCAGGAAGATAAGCAGATATATACGGAAGCAGTAAGGCTGCTGGGAACATCCATTTCATTATATGGTGTCATATTATTGGGATGTGCGATTGCACAGATTGTATTTGCTGTATTGAAGAAGAATCGTTTTATGAAAATTGGTTCGGCAGTCGTTGTGGTAATTATTGCTCGATTAGTATTTCGGTATTTTCTGACCGACACAATGACAACAGGACTTGTTAAAATGCAGGCGGCATCCGGTTTTACTCTTCTGATTATCAGCGGAATTGCTATGTTTATATCGGCATTTTATCGGGATTTTATCGGAAAACCGAATGTAAATGAAGATTAGCAACAACAAAACCACATAGCCTGATTATTTGAACAGGCTGAAGCCCATGATTACGGCACCGAGGATGACCAGTATCAGACCGGTTATCCGGTTCAGGGTCTTCGGCTCTGCTTTGTTGGCGAAAACGGCAGCGATACGTGCCCACAATAAAGTAAAGATGACACAGAGAATGAATACCAGTGGATCAGGTGTTCCGCCGATCATAAAGTGAGAGGCAGCTCCGGTAAGAGCAGTGAATGTCATGATAAAAACGCTGGTTCCAACAGCGGTCTTTAATTCATAGCCGAGAACACTTGTTAGGATCAGAAGCATCATCATACCGCCCCCGGCGCCGATAAAGCCACAGATAAAACCAATGATCATACCACAGAGAATGGACTGAATCGCTCTTTTTCTGGCAGAAACGCCAAGCATAGATTCTTTGGTAGTCATAACCGGTCGGACAATGAATTTAATACCCAACAGAAATGTCATAAATACGGAGAAGCCGCCCATAGTTGTGGCCGGCACCAGACTTGCGATATAACTGCCGGTAACGGTAAAGATCAGAACACTCACCATCATGATCAATCCGTTCCGGATATCCAGATTCTTATTCTTATAATACGTATAAGCGGAAACGGCACTTGCCAGAACATCGGAAGCCAGGGCGATGCCGACTGCCATATATGGATTCATATCCAAAAAGGTGATCAGCATGGGGCTGATCACGGCAGCTGCACTCATGCCTGCGAAGCCGGTGCCGAGACCGGCACCCATACCGGCGAAAAAGGTAACCAGAATGGTGATTAAAAGTTTCATGTTATTTCTCCTCTTCTAAAATAATATCCAGATTTTTTTCTATCAGAGATATGGTGGCAAAGAATGCTTCCTTCATATCGTTATCAATGTTGTTAAAAAGACGTTCGGAAAACTCCTCCTGGAGCTGCCGGCCACGAAGAATGACAGGTTGTGCTTTATCGGTGCAGATAAGCTCTGTTTTCCGGCGGTCACCGGCCACAGCCTGACGGATCAGGTATCCCTCCTGCACCAGCCGATCCACGTTTACAGATACAAGATTGGCCTTGATATGGCGGATTTCCACAATATCACGGGCGGTTTTATATGTGGGATTGTTTGCGAGAAACAATAGAATATCAAAGGCTGTCTGGGGCAGACCGAGTTCCTGGCAAAGAGGCTTGCAGGCGGAGTGATAGGCCAGAGCTGTTTTTCGCGCAAATATAATACTTGGTTTCATAATAAATAGTTATCCTCCAAATGATTCAAAATAGAATAGTTCATTTTTGAAGCATCTTAACACAGAAGGCTTAAAATTGCAAGAAATTGAATATAGAAAGAAGTTGGAAGCTTAACCGGACAGGAAGATTCAAAAAGATATAGAATAACGAGTGGAAAAGGCGTAGAATATACGGAGGTTATATGATAGCATATAATACTATATTACGATTGATGAAGGAGAACAGATATGGATAATAATTATTATAATGCACCCGTTCCGCAGAAGAACGGACTTTGTACAGCAGCACTGGTACTTGGAATTGCGAGCTTTTTCGTGGATCCGCTGTATCTTGTCAGCTTAACCGGATTGATTCTGGGAATTGTCGGAATCACCCGGAAGCCAACCCCGACCAATAAAGGTTGTGGTGTCTGGGGAATCATATTAAGCTGCTGCGGCTTTGTGGTACAGCTGGTATTGGATATTTTACTTTCTATTTTCTCAGCAGGCATCGGTGCATTTTCATTCTTCTGCTGATTTCTGCAACTGTATGAATGCCGTATGATGCCAAAAACTGTCTGTTTGATGTCAGAGACTTGAAACCGCCCGGAAAAGTATTGTACCATTACAAATAAAAATGGGATTTCTGCGCTAAGACTCATAATTATAATCAAAGGGGGAATTCGAATGAATAAGAAGACAAGTGTAATCCTGAGTATTTGTATTTGTGTGGCAATGATATTGGCATTGTGTACCGGACATGTGGATTCTGTTTATGCAGATTCTGAAAATTGGGCGCTATTAGATTTTGTGGAGAGTAGCGATATGTCGGTGGCAATACGGGATGGAAAGGTAATCTGGCAGAAGGAAGGATATCCGAATGTGGAGTATATCGTGGAATTGGTGACTAAGAATTCTGACCAGGAGGAAACCTACCAGACATGTGCAATTACCGAAGGTGTCAGTCTGATCGACCTGAATGAAAAGGAATATTATCTGAAGATAAAAACAAATATAGTGGTCAATGATCCGGCTGATATAGGAAACATAGATATACCGGATGGAACTCCGCTGTTATATATCAATGAGACCGGATATGATGTGACTGCCAATACCTATGTGAAGCTGGATACGAATGAGTTTAGCGGAAGATTGGAAATTCAGATGACATTGAGCCCGATTTCACCGAGACCACAGTATCCGGATACGATAGCAGTCAGAGCACTCTATGATGGCATTGGAATGTCGGTTTATCTGAATGGCGACCGGGTTGGGAAGGAAGCTGCTACAATCACGGGGGCTGCACGAGGTTATGCGACCGGTAATATCCAGAATCTGATTACAATCCAGCTGGCGTTTGGTGATGGAACGATCGGTTCTGTAAATGTAAATGGTAAGGATATTCATTTGCCGGAAAATGTAGGAGACAGAATCGAGTTTACAGTAGAACCTGCCAGTTCATATAACATTGTCGTTAAGAAGTCTACAGCGGTGACACCGGTGCCAAGAACCATTATCTGGGCAGCCGACCGGAGAGATAATTCGTCTCTGAAGGACGATGAACTGGTAAAAAACGGTACGGTAGAGATTCTGGAAATTAAGGATGAGGAAGGAAATTCCGTTGATCTTTCATGTGTCAAGCAGGATCTGGAGAAAAATAACGGTTGGGCGTCTGTATTTCCGGGAAGTACGGTTGTCTTCCGTTTGAAACCGGATTATGGTTATCAGTTAACTTCTGTCAAGATTAATGATGAGGTGCTGACGGCGAGAGCGGAACAGTCTACATTTGAGTATGTGATGCCGGATGCCAATGTGCATATCGGTGCGATTTTTGAAAAAGTGGACGATAAGGTGATCCTGGAATCCTCAAAGGTCAGAGAAGCAGAGATTGCATTGGAAAGCGGTGAGCTGGATTCCGGATCGGTGATGCTGTCGGTTCAGGATACGGAAGTGAGTGATGAGGCGAAGAATAACTTTGAAGCAAAGGCGGAAGGGTATGAGATTGCTTCTTATCTGAAGATGGAACTGAATCAGATTATATATAAGGGCACAGACACGGATATGTGGATCAATGCGATCAGACAGTTGAATCATCAGGCGACGATTACGCTGCAATTAGCACAGGGTGTCGATGGAGATGAGTTTGTGATCGTACATGAAAAGCAGGATGGTACTTATGAAGTGATACCGACTGTATATGATGCAAAGAGCAGAACCATTACTTTCCGGACATCCGGTTTTTCAAACTATGCGATTGCCGGTAAGCAGACGAAGGGTACTACGGAGGATTCATCGAAGGATACGACCGAAGACAGAGGTACAACTACAACAGAGGATCGGAGAACAACAGAAGCATCTACTACAACAGAAGCTCGTAGGACAACCGAAGCATCTACCGTAACAACAGAGACGGCAGCATCGACGACAGAGGTTAAAACAACCGGAACCGCTGCGACACCGGGAACGGGAGATCCGGTCAATCTATATGCATGTCTTGCATTCCTGTTGATCGCAGGGATCGGTTTGACCTGTGCGATCCGGAAGAAGCAGTAGAAGGAAACACCTGCCGAAAGAATTTATTATAAAACATGATGCCGTTTTGATGCCGATTCGTTGTATCTAATATGGAGTATTCTGGTATTTTAAATGCACAAACAGAAAGAACTATGAATAAGAGAGTAAGAGATAAGGTTTGGATACAGGGAGTGTGCAGTCCGGTGAAGCGTGAAAAAAGCAGGCGAAAACAGTATAATGAAAAGGCACAGACAAGGATTGTGTGTGGTCTGATTCTGGTGCTTGGAATAGTTTCTTTTATGCAGAATCATTATGATACGTATTGGAAGAAATCACAGATCATGACGGTTATTACGGTGAATGGATGTGAGTCACAGACTTCGGAAGCACAGCTGCAGATTAAGCTGGAGAAGGCAGTAGAGGACTATATGAATCTGGGGCAGATGATAAAAACAGCTCCCTGCTATTCCACGGAGGATGCACTGGACTGCGTACTGCAGTATGACGCGGAGATTACGGCGGCAGCTCAGAAATACGGAGTAGAGAAGGCAATGATTCAGGCAGTCCTGTTTCAGGAACTTCGGTTCTATGGGATAGAGGATCCGGTGGCAGATGCATGGGTGACCATGACTTATGCAGAAGAAGACCGGCAGACAGAAAATGGGAGCGGAACAGCGGGAGAGGCATCCCTGTTTCGGATGATACGGAAGCAGGATTCCTCGACCGGGATCGCACAGATTTATGCGAAAACCGCAATCGAGGCGCATAACTGGAAATATGGTACGGAATACGATCCGTCAGACATTGCAACTTTAGAGCAGTTCTGGATGGGATTGCAGGATGATACCTGTTGTATCGATACGGAGGCAATGGTTCTGGCAAAGATCATGGATGACCAGCAGGTTAGCACACTGCTGACAGAGGATGAGACCAGACAGGTCATGGCACGGTACAATGGCACGAACAGCTGGGCACAGAAGTATGGGGAGGTAACAGCCCGGTATTATGCAGCATTTCAGGAATATAATGAAATAGATTGACGATTTGTACAGTTTGGATTATGATTATCCGGAACAAGAATGACTGTAGAAATGTTGCAGGTGAGAAAATGAATAATAAGAATGCGATTTATAAGAAGGCTCTGCTCCTGGCGGTTCCGATGATGGTTCAGAACGGAATTACCAATGCGGTAAGTCTGGTCGACAATTTGATGGTCGGACGGCTGGGAACAGAGAGTATGACGGCTGTTTCCATTGCGGGACAGCTGATTTTTGTGTTTAATCTGGCTATTTTCGGCGGAATATCGGGACCGGGAATTTACGGAGCACAGTATTACGGACAAGGGAATACGAAGGGATTTCAGGATATTTTCCGGTTGAAGCTCTGGATCTGTATCCTGTGTGCACTGGCAGGAATTGCAGTGTTTTTCTTTGGCGGCAGTCAGCTGATCAGTCTGTATCTGCACGGAACATCTGCGGATATTGATGCCGGGGCAACCCTGGAGTACAGCTTGCAGTATCTTCACATTATGCTGCTTGGACTGATCCCGTTCTCTATTACACAGGTATATGCCAGCAGTCTGCGGGAAACCGGTGAGAGTATGAAGCCAATGATCGCCGGTGTGGCATCGGTAGTGGTGGATGTGGTATTTAATTACTTTCTGATATATGGAAAGTTCGGCTTTCCACGGCTGGGTGTCCGGGGTGCGGCGATCGCTACGGTGCTTGCCAGGGTAGTAGAAATGACAGTTGTGATCGTGTGGTCCCATGCAAAGCGGGAGGAGCATACATTCTTAAAAGAGATTTACCGGACAATGAAGCTTCCGATGCATGAAATGGGGATTGTGATCCGGAAGGGAATTCCAATCTTTTTAAATGAGTTTTTATGGGCAGGCGGAATTGCAGTGTTAACGCAGTGCTATTCCATCCGAGGTCTGCAGGTAGTAGCGGGACTGAATATCTCCAACGCCATCTGCAATCTGCTGAATGTGGTATTTGTAGCGATGGGAAATGCGGTCGGCATTCTGATCGGACAGTATCTGGGAGCATCGAAGTTCGAAGAGGCAAAGAAGAATTCCACGAAATTGATGTGGTTTACCGGTGCCATGTGCCTGCTCCTGACCGGTATCCTGGTACTATGTTCCAGGGGATTTCCAGCATTATATGATACTACGCCGGAGGTAAAGGATCTGGGACGCTGGTTTATTGTGATAACGGCACTCTTTTTCCCGTTGCAGGGATTTTTAAATGTGCTTTATTTTACACTGCGATCCGGAGGAAAGACAGTGATCACCTTTCTGTTTGACAGTGTGTTTACCTGGGTGATTCCGGTGCCGGTGGCATTTGTACTCTCCTCTTATACACAGCTTCCGATTCTTGGCGTGTATGCAATCGTGCAGAGCATGGATATGATCAAAGTAATTGTAGGTTATATTCTGGTAAAGAAGGGAGTCTGGATCACCAATCTGGTTGATTCATAAGTCTGCCGGGCAGATGGATGGGATAAGAATAAGATGCAGAATACTTAGATGATAAATACAGAAAAGAAGGTTGATGTCAATGACAAAGAATATGACAGAGGGGAAATCGTTTGGACTGATCATACAGTTTGCAATCCCTTTGCTGCTGGGAAATCTGTTGCAGCAGACATATAACATTATTGATGCGGCAATCGTGGGACAGACGCTGGGATCGGATGCACTGGCAGGTGTCGGTGCATCCAGCAGTGTACAGTTTCTGGTGCTGGGCTTTTGTATAGGAATCAGCTGCGGATTTGGCGTGCCGGTATCCAAGAGCTTTGGAGCCGGTAACATGAAGGAAATGCGGAATTATGTATATCATGGGTTCCTGCTGACCGGCGGCTTCGCGGTTGTTCTGACTGTCCTTTGTGCGTTGCTATGCCCGCAGATCCTGCATCTCCTGTCGACACCGGATAATATTTATCAGGAGGCATATCGGTATCTGCTGGTAATCTTCTTAGGAATACCGTTTACACTGTTATATAATTATCTGTCCAGTATTTTGCGGGCGGTCGGAGACAGCCGGACACCATTCGTATTTCTGGCAATTTCCGCGATATTAAACATCGGACTGGACTTTTTCTGCATTCTGGTGCTGCAGTGGGGCTGTGCCGGAGCGGCAATTGCAACGATAACCGCGCAGGCAATCAGCGGATGCCTGTGTCTGATCTTTATTCGAAAGAAGGTGGAGGCACTCCAGTTGCGGAAAGAAGATTGTGTCGGAAAAGGAAATGCGATCCGTACCATGTTGATTATGGGAGTACCGATGGGACTGCAGTATTCGATCACGGCAATCGGAAGTATGGTGATGCAGTCCGCCAATAACGGACTTGGCAGTGTGTATGTGTCAGGCTTTACGGCGGCAGCCAGATTAAAGCAGTTCCTGATGTGCCCGTTTGATGCGCTGGCTACTGCAGTGTCTGTATTCTGTGGACAGAATCTAGGCGCCGGGAAACCGAAGCGGATTAAACAGGGAATTTTACAGGGTGTTGCGGTCGGAGTCAGCTATGGACTTCTGGCAGGAGTGATCATGATTTTTGCCGGACGGGCAATGGCAATGATCTTCATTAAGCCGGAAGAGGTTCTGGTTCTGGATGCGGCACAGAAATACCTTCGGTGCATGGGGTATTTCTTCTGGAGTCTGGGTATTCTGAATGTGTGCCGTATGAGTACGCAGGGACTGGGCTATTCCGGACGTGCGATATTCTCCGGTGTAACGGAAATGATTGCGAGAAGTGTTGTGAGCCTGGGATTTGTCGGGACCTTTGGCTACACTGCAATCTGTTTTTCTGATCAGACGGCCTGGATATCCGCATGCATTTATATTATTCCAACCTGTATTTTTTGCATCCGGAAGGTAAGTAAGGAGCTGGAGAAATCCGGGAAACTGCAAGAGGAATAGTGAATATGACAGATAAAACCGAAAACAGGCAACAATAAATAGAAAGCAGGAACGGATCAAATCGAAAATAATGATCTGACAGAAGTAACATAGGAATATAGAAACAGGGAAGAAACAAAAACAAGAAGATAGACAATAACAGAGAAGATAGACAGAGACAAGAAGGAAATAGAAACTGGAAGGTAAACAGAAACAAGAAGATAAACAATAACAGAGAAGATAAACAGAAACAGGAAGGAAACAAACAGGAGGAGCGAGCATGAGTCAGGCAATCGTAACATTGAAAAAGGGGGAAGGCCGCAGTCTGAAAGCCGGCGGACCATGGATCTACGATAATGAAGTTGAGAGCATCATGGGCGATTTTCAGGATGGTGACATTGTAATCGTACATGACTTTGACGGATATCCGATGGGAAGAGGTTATATTAACCGGAAATCCAAGCTGATGGTTCGGATGATGACACGGGATAAGGATACAGAGATCGATGAAGCATTTATCCGTATGCGGGTGAAGAATGCATGGGAATACCGGAAGCAGGTAATCGATACCGGCAGCTGCAGAGTGATTTTCGGCGAGGCGGATTTCCTTCCGGGAATTGTGGTAGACAAGTTCTCGGATGTACTGGTTGTGCAGTCTCTGGCACTTGGCATTGACCGGTTTAAATTATTGATCATTGATACCCTGAAGGAGCTTATGGCACAGGATGGAATCCGGATCCGTGGTGTCTATGAGCGGAGCGATGCCAAGGTCCGGGAACAGGAAGGCATGGAGCGTATTAAGGGATTTATTGGAGAGCCGTTTGATACCAAGGTGGAAATCGTTGAGAACGAAGTTCATTATATGGTAGATGTAAAAGAAGGACAGAAGACAGGCTTTTTCCTGGATCAGAAGAATAACCGGAAATCCATCTGGAAGATCTGCCCGAATGCAAAGGTGTTGGATTGCTTTACACATACGGGTTCCTTTGCGTTGAATGCGGGAATGGCAGGCGCTGCCAGTGTGTTGGGTGTGGATGCCTCCGAGCTCGGAGTTGCACAGGCAGAGGAAAATGCGAGATTAAATCATTTGGAAAACAGAGTTCGGTTCCAATGTGCAGATGTATTTGAACTGTTGCCGGAGCTGGAGCGGCAGGGAGAAACATTTGATGTGGTAATCTTAGACCCGCCGGCGTTCACGAAATCCCGCAATTCCATCAAGAATGCGGTCAAGGGATACCGGGAGATCAACCTGCGGGCAATGAAGCTGATTCGGGATGGCGGCTATCTGGCGACCTGTTCCTGCTCCCATTTCATGGACTATGAGTTGTTTACACAGACCATCGGACAGGCCGCACGGAATGTGCATAAGCGGTTAAGACAGGTAGAATTCCGTACGCAGGCACCGGATCATCCGATCCTCTGGGCGGCGGACGATTCGTATTATCTGAAGTTTTACATTTTTCAGGTTGTTGATGAAAAGTAATGAGTGGTAAGCTTATGGAGAAAACGGTATGTTCTACTTGAATGATAACGGGAAACTAACAAAAGACTAACCATGGACTAACAAAGAACTAACCACACGTAT
>CABQJA010000071.1 GCA_902464345.1 uncultured Clostridium sp. | reverse complement strand
GAATAGTAATATGGTTTTTGAAAGGCAAATGAGGTATCATATGACTATCGTTAGTCAGAATATTAAGCATAATCCAAGGAGGAATTTTGAATGGCTAGTTTATCATTGAAGAATATTTACAAGATTTATCCTAACGGCTTCAACGCAGTTAAGGACTTCAATCTTGAAATCGAGGACAAGGAATTTATCATCTTCGTAGGACCATCTGGATGTGGTAAGTCTACTACATTACGTATGATCGCAGGTCTGGAAGATATTACCCAGGGTGAGTTATGGATTGGCGATAAGTTAGTAAACGACGTTGAGCCAAAGGACAGAGATATCGCAATGGTATTCCAGAACTACGCTTTGTATCCACATATGAGCGTATTTGATAACATGGCATTTGGTCTGAAGTTGAGAAAGGTTCCGGCTGAGAAGATCAGCAAGCAGGTACATGAGGCTGCTAAGATCCTTGATATCGAGCATTTGTTAGACCGTAAGCCAAAGGCTTTATCCGGTGGTCAGAGACAGCGTGTTGCTATGGGACGTGCTATCGTTCGTGAGCCAAAGGTATTCCTGATGGATGAGCCTCTGTCAAACCTGGATGCTAAGTTACGTGTTCAGATGCGTGTTGAGATTTCTAAGTTACATCAGAGATTACAGACAACTATCATCTACGTAACACATGACCAGACCGAAGCTATGACACTGGGTACCAGAATCGTAGTTATGAAGGATGGTATTATTCAGCAGGTTGATACTCCTCAGAACTTATATGACAAGCCATGTAACTTATTCGTAGCTGGTTTCATGGGTATGCCTCCAATGAACTTCATTGATTGTAAGGTTGTTAAGTCTGGTTCAGATGTATTATTAATGTTTGGTTCACATTCAATCAAGGTTCCTGATACAAAGGCAGCTAAGTTGATCGAAATGAACTACATTGACAAGGAAGTTATCTTAGGTATCCGTCCAGAGAACATTCATGATGAGCAGCTGTTCATTGAGTCTTCTCCGGAAAGTATCATTGATGCTAAGATCAATATCTACGAAATGTTAGGTGCAGAAGTTTACCTGTACTTCACAATTGACCAGTTCGATATTACTGCAAGAGTAAATGCTCGTACAACAGCAAGACCTGGTGATACCGTACAGTTAGCATTCGACTTAAGCAAGATTCATATCTTTGATAAGGAAACAGAGCAGGTTGTAGTTAACTAGTTCGTGTTTTTCACAAAAAAGTATGTCTAAAATATGAAATTTTTGGAGGAAATACATTTTTTCATGTATTTCCTCCTTTTTTTATGCTAAAATAGGGAAAAAGGGTGTAGCTATATATGGTAAAGGAGTGAACGGAATGATTTCAAATCAGATCTTACAGGATACGATTGAGGGAATTAAGGGGATTACAAGAATTGATTTATGCGTAATGGATACGGAAGGCAAGGTATTGGCATCGACTTTGCGAGATGCGGATGAATATGAGAAGGCAGTTCTTTCATTTGTGGAATCACCGGCAGAGAGCCAGGTGTTACAGGGCAATCAGTTTTTCAAGGTATTTGATGATAACCAGCTGGAGTATGTGATTCTGGCAAAGGGAAAAACAGATGATGTATATATGATCGGTAAGATTGCGGCATTCCAGGTACAGAACCTTCTGGTAGCATATAAGGAGCGGTTTGATAAGGACAACTTTATTAAGAATCTGTTGTTGGACAATCTGCTTCTGGTTGATATTTATAATCGGGCAAAGAAATTACACATTGAGACCGATGTGAGACGGATTGTATTTATTATTGAGACGAAGAATGAGAAGGATACCAATGCATTGGAGACTGTTCGCAATATTTTCTCGGCGAAGTCAAAGGATTTTATTACTGCAGTTGATGAGAAGAATATTATCCTTGTAAAGGAAGTAAAGGCGAATGAATCCTATGACGATATGAATAAGACGGCGAAGGTGATCGTAGATATGCTGAACACCGAGGCAATGTCCACCGTTCATGTTGCATATGGAACCATTGTAAATGAGATCAAGGAGGTTTCGCGTTCCTATAAAGAGGCAAAGATGGCACTGGATGTCGGAAAGATCTTTTATGGAAACCGGAATATTATTGCATACAGTAACCTGGGTATCGGCCGTTTGATCTATCAGCTTCCGATCCCGTTATGTAAGATGTTTATTAAGGAGATTTTTGATAACAAATCCCCGGATGAATTTGATGAGGAGACTCTGGTAACGATCAACAAGTTCTTTGAGAACAGTCTGAATGTATCAGAGACTTCCAGACAGTTGTATATTCATCGAAATACACTGGTATATCGTCTGGATAAATTACAGAAGAGTACCGGACTGGATTTGCGTGTATTTGAAGATGCAATCACATTCAAGATTGCCTTGATGGTTGTAAAATATATGAAGTACATGGAATCTTTAGATTACTAAAAGAAAGGGGCACAGGACATGTTAGTGCTGGACCATGTAACAATGAAATATCCAACGGGGACGACCGCGTTGAATGATGTCAGTCTGACGATTGAAAAAGGTGAGTTTGTATTTATTGTAGGAAGCAGTGGCTCTGGTAAGACGACACTGATGAAGCTGTTGATGAAGGAGTTGAATCCGACATCCGGTGATATTTCAATTAACGGAAAGCAGTTCTCAAAGCTGAAGCGAAAGGATATTCCGAAGATGCGACGGGAGATTGGAGTTGTATTCCAGAATTTCCGTCTTCTGAAGGATCGGACGGTATATGAGAATGTAGCATTTGCACAGAGAATCGTAGAAACACCGCCACGGTTTATCCGGAGACAGGTGCCATCCATGCTTACATTAGTAGGATTGGGTGATAAATATAAATCATATCCACGGGAGCTGTCCGGTGGTGAGCAGCAGCGCGTTGCGTTAGCCAGAGCATTAGTGAACAATCCATCGATTCTGTTGGCAGATGAGCCGACCGGAAATCTGGATCCGAAGAATTCATGGGATATTATGAATCTGCTGGAGGAAGTGAACAAGCGCGGAACGACTGTAGTAGTAGTAACTCACAATCGGGAAATTGTAAATGCAATGAAGAAACGTGTAGTTACCTTGAAGAAAGGTACTATTATTAGTGATGTGAAAAAAGGTGGATATATAGATGAAGATTAGTACATTTGGCTACTGTTTCGTACAGGGACTGAAAAATATCAAACGAAATCTGCTGTTCTCACTGGCATCCGTTGGTACCATTGTGGCGTGTCTGTTTTTGTTCGGTATTTTTTACGGAATAGTTGTGAACTTTGAAGCAATGATGTCGGAAATGGAGAAATCCGTTTCCATTACAGTGTTCTTTGATGAGGATGCGACACAGGAGCAGATTGATAATATCGGAGAGCAGATCCGGGTGCGGGATGAGGTCAATACCATGGACTTCGTATCTGCAGAGGATGCGTGGAAAGAATTCTCTCTGAAGATGTATAAGGGTGATCAGGAGAAAATCGATCAGGCATTTGGTTCGTCCAATCCATTGCAGAATTATGCATCTTATAACATAACGATTTCGGATGTGTCAAAGCAGGCAGAGTTTGTATCTTTCCTGGAAGGGCTGGATGGTGTCCGGAAGGTAAATTCGTCAGAGGTGACGGCAGAGAATCTGGCATCCATTAACTCCCTGGTAGGCTATGCTTCCGTAGGTGTTATTGTGATCCTGCTGCTGGTATCCATATTCCTGATCAGCAATACGATTACGATTGGTATTACAATCCGGAAGGAAGAGATTGCGATTATGAAACTGATTGGTGCAACCGATTTCTTTGTACGGGCACCGTTTATTGTAGAGGGTATTACGATCGGATTAGTCGGCTCGGCAGTGCCATGCGTATTCTTATACTTCATGTATGGAATGGTTGTGGAGTTTCTGGTGAACCGGTTCTCCATTTTTGATACCTGGTTGAATTTCCTGCCGAGAGGGGAAGTGTTCCAGACATTGATTCCGGTCTGTCTGTTGATCGGTATCGGAATCGGTTTTGTGGGAAGTATGGTAACAACGAGGAAGCATTTAAAGGTATAGGTGATGGGAATGAGAAGAAAGGTTCTGCAGGTATTAAAAACAGTTTTGGCAGTTATGATGGTTGCAACGATTTCGACACAGGTATTTGCGACTTCTATGGATGATGCAAAACAGGATAAGCAGGACGCAGAGAATAACCGTGATAATGCACAGCAGATTCTGGCAGGGCTGGAATCGAGCAAAGCCAATATTGAAGCGTATGTAAAAGAACTGGATCAGCAGCTGGAGGAAATTCAGACCCGGATTACGGATCTGAATAATCAGAAGGCAGATCTGGAAAATCGGATCGAAGTGAAGCAGACAGAGCTGGAAGAGGCAAAGAAGAAGGAACAGCAGCAGTATGCGGATATGTGTACCAGAATTCAGTTTCTGTATGAGAACAGCGGTGTCAGCTATGCGGATGTACTGATGAGTTCAGAGTCTATGAGCGATATGCTGAATCAGCCGGAATATGTGTCAGCAATGGCAGATTATGATTACAGTATGCTGGAGCAGCTGGTTGAGACCAGACAGACGATCGCGAATGACGAGCAGCAGCTGCAGATTGATCTGGCGGCAGTGGAGCAGATGACCTCTGAGGTGGAGGCGGAGCAGACAACTGTAAATCAGTTGATTGAAACGAAGTCACAGGAGGTTGCAAAATATGATGATCAGATTGCCAGACAGGAGAAGGTGATCGCAGAATACGATGCTGAGGTTCAGGCGGCAGCAGCCAGAATCGCAGAGCTGGAAGAGGCAGCCAGAAAAGCACAGGAGCGAGGAGAATTTGTTCCGTACTCCGGTGGTACATTCGTATGGCCATGCCCATCCAGTACGAGAATCACTTCCTATTTCGGCTACCGTACTCCGGATGGCGGATATGTGAATGCCAATCATAAGGGAATTGATATCGGTGCACCGACCGGAACACCGGGTGTGGCGGCAGCCAGTGGCGTGGTGGTGATAGCACGTTACAGTGCATCTGCCGGAAACTGGGTGGTAATCAGTCACGGAAATGGTTTGTATACGATGTATATGCATGCATCGCAGCTTCTGGTATCAGAAGGACAGTACGTAAACGCAGGTGATACGATCCTGCTGGTAGGTTCGACCGGTTGGTCAACGGGACCGCATTTACATTTTGGCGTGGGTGTAGGTGGTTATACATCTGCATATGCAGTAGACCCAATGTCATATTTCCAATAAAGGACGTGAGATAAAATGAAGAAATGGCTAAGAGGTTTGAAAACAATTCTGGCGGTCGGGCTGGTGTGTCTGATGACAGTTCAGGTATTTGCGGATAACCTTGATGATGCAAAGCAGGATCAGCAGGAAGCGGAGGATAATAAGGCGAATGCGGAGAATGTCCTGAATGGTCTGAAGGGCGAACAGACAGAAGTCCAGAATAAGATTTATGAGCTGGACGGACAGCTGACGGAGCTGGAGACTAAGATTGATGATTTGAATAAGCAGAAGGCGGATCTGGAAAGTCAGATCGAGACAAAACAGGCAGAGCTGGAGCAGGCGAAGCAGGATGAACAGACGCAGTATGCGGAGATGTGTACCAGAATCCAGTACATGTATGAGAATGGCGATGAGGATTATGTTTCGGCACTGATGGATGTCAGTTCCATGAGTGATCTTCTAAATGAGCCGGAATATGTGTCAGCAATGGCGGATTATGATTATAATATGCTGGAAAACCTGATACAGATCCGGGAGACGATCGCAAACGATGAGCAGATGCTGGAAAACAATCTGGCAGAAGTTGAGAAGATTACAGCACAGGTTCAGGAAGAAGAGACCGCAGTCTCTCAGGTTTTGGATGAGAAGAATGCAGAGATGGCGAAGTACGATCAGATGATTGCAGATCAGCAGAAGCTGGTGGAGCAGTATGATGCCGAGATTCAGGCTGCTGCTGCACGGATCGCTGAGATTGAAGAAGCAGCCAGAAAAGCCAGAGAGCAAGGCGGCGGAGGCGGTACGGCCGGTGGCGGCGAGTATGTACCGTATCAGGGCGGTGCACTGACCTGGCCATGTCCGTCCAGCTATCGGATCAACTCCGGATTTGGAACCAGAGAGGCATCCGGTGTAGTTACGGCAAATCATTACGGAATCGATATCGGATGTCCGGACGGCACTCCGATCGTGGCAGCAGCCAGTGGTGTGGTAGTTCTGGCACAGAGAAGTGCGACAGCCGGTAACTGGATCATTATCAGTCATGGTGATGGTCTGTATACGATTTATATGCATGCATCCGTGCTGTATGTTTCAGCCGGACAGTATGTAAATGCAGGTGATACGATTATGTTATCCGGTGCTACGGGGGCGACACAGGGACGACATCTTCACTTTGAAGTCCGTGTGGGTGGATATCTGAGTTCCAGATACTCCGTAAATCCGATGAATTATTATTAAGGAATCGCAGGCATGAAAGGAAGCAGACATGAATAAATTTACAAAATTATCAAGGGTTGGAATCAGTCTTGTAATCATAGCAACACTCTGCGGAGGCTGTTCCTTCCGGTCAATCAGTAATATCGGAAACAGCAACAACAGTACAGGAACCAGTACGGCCAATGGCAGTACCTCCCAGTCCCTTTATACACCAAGTGTAGAAGAGAAGGTAAATGCGATCAATGATCTGATCGATGAGAATTTCTACTTTGATGCAAGCAGCAGTGAAGAACGGGAAGAGTACATTTATAAGGGAATTCTGGAGAGTCTGGATGATCCATACTCTGTATATTATACAGCGGATGAATATGCAGATCTGATGAATACCTCAACCGGCTCTTATGAAGGAATCGGTGTATCGATCCAGCAGGATGCCAAGACAAAGACCCTGACGGTTATCCGGGTATTTCAGGGCAGTGGTGCGGAAGAGGCCGGTATGCTGCCGAAGGATATTATCCGGGCAGTCGATGGAAGAAAGCTTGATGGAGAAGATGTCTCTGAGGTTGTGACCTGGATCAAGGGTGAGCCGGGAACGACCGTGGATGTGACAGTTTATCGTCCAAGTACGGAGGAAGAACTGACCTTGACGATCGAACGCAAGACCGTTGATAACTCAACCGTTAGTTATAAGATGAAGGATAATCAGATCGGATATATTGAGGTTACGGATTTCTACGAGAAGACAGCAGAACAGTTTGAGAAGGCTGTTGATGATCTGCAGAGTCAGGGTATGCAGTCCCTGATCGTGGATCTGAGAAATAATCCGGGCGGTTATGTGGATGTTGTAGTAGAGATGTGTGATTATATTCTGAAGGAAGGTACGATCGTTTATACAAAGGACCGGGATGGAAATGTAGTCAGCAGCTATGAAGCAACGGATGACCATTCACTGGATATTCCGATGGTAGTGCTTGTAAATGGAGACAGTGCCAGTGCTTCTGAGATCTTCTCCGGCTGTATGCAGGATCACGGAATTGCGACTCTGGTCGGTACAACGACCTTTGGTAAGGGCATTGTACAGCATGTGATTCCATTGTCTGATGGCTCAGCCGTGAAGCTGACAACACAGAAGTATTTTACACCAAACGGAAATGATATTCATGGTGTAGGGATTGAACCGGATGTGACAGTTGAGCTTCCGGATGAACTGAAATATGAACCGGTCATTCCGGAGGATCAGGATGTGCAGTTACAGAAGGCAGTAGAGATATTAAGTGGAGAAGCAACAGAATGATAAGAGAAGAAATGGAACAGGGCAGGAAAAAAGCCGATCGTAATAAAACCATTGATTTCTCATTAGAAGAAGGCAGGAAGTATTTAGATTCCTGCCTTTACATTTCCAAAGAGGGTTCAGGCGTACTTACCTGTGAGAATCTGAAGAATCAGTTGATCATAGGTGACACGTTTGAGGTGATGCCGCGATTGCCGGAGGCATTCGTGGATCTTCTGATCGTAGATCCTCCGTATAATCTGCGGAAGGATTATCATGGGAATTGTTTTAATGAGAAAAAGGCAGAAGAGTACCGGGATTATACTGAGCAGTGGGTGCAGGCAGTGATTCCGAGCCTCAAGCCAACGGCAACGGTATATGTATGCTGTGACTGGAAAAGCAGTATGATCATCGGAGACGTTCTGCAGAAGCATTTTCAGCTCCGGAACCGGATCACCTGGCAGAGAGAAAAGGGACGTGGCGCAAAGGAGAATTGGAAGAATGGAATGGAGGATATCTGGTATGTGACAATGTCAGATCAATTCACCTTTAATCTGGATGCCGTAAAGCAGAGAAGAAGAGTCGTTGCGCCATATCGGCAGGACGGAGAGCCGAAGGACTGGACCGAGACTGCGGATGGCAGCCGCTATCGGGATTCCTGTCCGTCCAATTTCTGGGATGATATATCGATTCCGTATTGGTCAATGCCGGAAAATACGGCACATCCGACACAGAAACCGGAGAAGCTGATGGCAAAGCTGATATTGGCAAGCAGCCGGCCGGGAGACGTGGTACTGGATCCGTTTGCCGGAGCCGGAACGACTGCTGTAACAGCGAAGAAGCTGGGACGGATTTATGTGGGAATTGAGCAGAATGAATTATATTGTGCGTGGGCACAAAAGCGACTGGAGCTGGCAGAAGAGGACAACAGCATACAGGGATATGCAGATGGTGTCTTCTGGGAGCGTAACACAGCCGCTTTGCAGAAACGTAAGAATAAAACTAAGATATAACTGTATAATAAATTACAAATGATAAAGGTCTGAATTTAACCAAGTGCTGCAAATAAAGCTGCAATTTCGTCTGCAGACAGCTGCTTGTTTGGATCATCAGACAGGAGAGAAGATACATCCGGAGCCGCGGCGTCCGATGTAGTCTCAGGAGCAGGTGCTTCCGTTGCAGAGGCCTCCGGCAGGATGTCTTCTGCAATTGGGGCACCTGCTTCGTTCAGGATGTCCTCTTCAATCGGAACACCTGCTTCATTCAGGACGTCCTCTTCGATCGGAGCACCTGCTTCATTCAGAATGTCTTCTTCGATTGGAGCAGCTGGTTCATTCGGTGTGTTTTCTGTAATCGGAGTATCCGTTTCATTCAGGATGATTTCTTCCATTGGAACCCCGGAATCATTCAGGATATCTTCCTCAATCGGGGTATTGGTTTCGCTCAGGACGTCTTCTTCGATTGAAGCACTTACATCACTGTCGGTCTCTTCGGATGCAACCTCTGTTGCAGTCAGCGCATTTAACAAATCTGATAAATCGGTATCGTCATGTTCATCCATGACTGGCTGGACAGCTGCCTGTATACCGACAGTAGCAAGTGATTGCTGTAATTCCTGAATGCTGGCATTGATGTTAGCCAGTTCGGAAGAAAGCTCATTTAAGGAATCGGTAATAGCCTGTGTATCCATGGTCTGGGTTACGACCGGTGCGGATGCAGCAGGAGCTGATATGCGAATCTGTGCAATTGCAGCTGAGCAGGTAGCAATCGCAGCATCTAAATTATTGCACTGCTGATTCAAAGCAGCAATAAGCTTACCGGTATCATTCTGTGCATATTTAACCTGAAACTTGGCATTCCGGGTCTGTTCTTCGATCAGACGCTGTACAAGAAGCTCGTTGGCTTTCTGAAGCTGGTTGGACTGTTCCAGAAGAAGATCCAGACGCTCGGTGGTACGCTTGGTATTGACATAGGTGCCTTTTCCGAACATATTCACCAATCGGATCAGCTCCTCCCCCTGAAGCTTCATACCCTCATAGTTCATACGTTCCCGCTGTTCTTCTCCGACAGAAGGGGCCGTTGCTTCCTTTGACTTGATGATCCGTGTGATTGATAAAAAGAGCCAGTATGCAGATGCCAGCAAAAGCAGTGTGCTGATTCCAACGATCAGAACGGAGCTTCGATACTGCAGCAGGCAGTAAGTAGTGGCAATTGCCATAAGAATGGTAAATAGTCCCGGTAAAATCCAGGATGGCTGTGTCTTAGTTTTCTTTGTACTCATATAGAATCCCCCGATGTAAATCAAAATAAATACTGCGTATAGTATAACAC
>CABQJA010000070.1 GCA_902464345.1 uncultured Clostridium sp. | reverse complement strand
GTATAAATACCGGATATGGCGGTTTATTTCTGTTGCACTAGCCTGGGAGTCGCCTCCACCGGACGTTATCCGGCACCCTGCCCTGTGAAGCCCGGACTTTCCTCACCTGCGGCCTTTCGGCACCTGCAGCCGCGATCACTTGTCCGACTCATTCTTCCATGGATTGTAACATTAAAATATGTGAAAAACAATAAAATTTTAAACAAATTTCTTAAGATTAGCTTGTTTAAATTGGCAAAAAACTGGATATGAACTTGACCTTTTGAGGGAATACGAATATAATGACAAGGAAATGTAACATTTATGTAACATTTTGCAACAAGTAAGTAATACTTGAAAGGACCCATGAATTATGGAAAAGCAACTGATTCAACTAATGAAAAATATAAAGACGTACTGCAAGAGAATCGTACTGCTGGTAATTGCCGTTTCGTTTGCATGTGCCTCTTTGATCACAGTGGAGGCAGAGGCGGCAGCACATGTAAAGCCGTTTAAGCAGGTTGCATTAGGTGCATGTACGAGAGATGCACAGACATATGCATTGGGTGATGTACAGTATGAGGACTATGGAACCTTACAGAACAATATTCTGGTTCTGAACGCACTGGCAGATGCGGATGCGATCGAGCCGGAGGTATTGGATGTAGAGGCGAAGAATACAGAAGTGGTAGCACAGAGCTACGGTTTGTCGGCATCTCCGGTTTATGCAGATCCGTCAATGAACGGATATGAGTTCCTGGGAACCTATCTGACCACCGGTTATTGTTCCTGTGCAAGATGCTGCGGTAAGACCAATGGTGTGACTGCGAGTGGTACGGTAGCACGGGCCAATCATACGATTGCGGCAGATACCGGTGTGCTTCCGTTCGGAAGTCAGATCGTAATAAACGGTCAGGTATATACCGTAGAGGACAGAGGAAGTGCGATTCGGGGACATCGGATTGATATTTATTTTGCAAGTCATCAGGAAGCACTTAATTACGGAAAGCGTTACGTAGATGTATACCGTTATGTAGGGGTTGGTGAGAATTCTTCCACCGTAGTAGTGGAAACGATTTCCGAGACACCGGATATTAAGGATACGACAACGGAGGAGAGTACCGAGGATACAACGACTACGACCGAGGCACCGACAACCACAACTGAAAAGGCTACACGGATGGAACAGGAGATTTCCACCGAGGCACCGATTTCCAGAAGATAAGAATAACCCGGGACAGTGAACTGAGATTCACTGTCCTTTTTTTATTTCCTGCATTGTTTCCTTGCTTGATTTATGCTACAATATTTGGGTATATTATATTTTTGGAGGACGGATTGTGATTTATCCAAAAGAAGAGTATGGGTCTGTATATCAGATTCCATTTGACGAATATTATAAGAACGGTTACCGGGCAATTATTTTCGATATTGATAATACTCTGGTTCCGCATGGAGCACCGGCTGACCGGAAGTCGATACAATTGTGTGAGCGGTTGAAGAAGATGGGCTTTAAGATCTGCTTTTTATCGAACAACAATAAAAAGCGGGTAGAACCGTTTGCCAAAACGATGGATGCAACCTACAGATGCAATGCCGGTAAGCCATTTAAGAAGGGGTATCTGGAAATGGCAGAAAGTCTGCAGGTAGAGCGGGAGAAGATATTATTTATCGGCGATCAGTTGTTTACGGATATTCTGGGAGCGAACCGGGTAGGCTACTACAGCATTCTGGTAGGACGGGTAAACCGGAAGGAGAGTGCGCTGGTAGTTTTGAAACGGATTCCGGAGCGGATCAGTATGTACTTCTATCACAGGAAGCATAAGCGGCAGGGAGAAGGCAATGAGAAGCGAAAGGAAGCGAATGCATCATGACGATAGACGGAAGAACCCGGTTGTTAGGACTGATGGGAAATCCGGTAGAGCATACACTGTCACCGGTAATTCATAATACGTTAAGCGAGATTCTGTATAAGAACCTTGTATATGTACCATTTCATGTAGAGAACGGAAATGTTGCAGATGCGGTTCAGGGAGCCTGTGCATTGAATATCCTGGGAATGAATGTCACAGTTCCGCATAAGGAGCGGGTGATGGAGACACTGGTATCGGTGGATCCTGTTGCAGAGGCGATTCAGGCGGTGAACACACTGGTACGGGTACCGGGAGGCTTCCGCGGTTATAATACAGATATGCCGGGACTCCTGCGTGCGGTGCAGTCAGAAGGAGTGTCGCTGCAGGGAAAGACAGTTCTGATCCTGGGCGCCGGCGGTGCATCCAAGGCAGTTGCCTATATGTGTATGCAGGAGCGGGCGGAAAAGATTTATATGCTGAACCGTACCGTGGAGAAGGCACAGGAAATTGCGGACAGTATGAATCGGATTTTTCAGGAGGACCGGATGCAGGCAATGGCGCTTGAGGCATGGAAGGAGATCCCGGAAGAGTCCTGGATCGTATTTCAGTGCACATCCGTAGGGTTAAGTCCGAATGTGGATGCGGTTGTGCTGAAGGATAGCGCATTTTATCAGCGGGTGGCGGTCGGAATCGATCTGATCTATAATCCGGCACAGACCCGGTTTATGAAGCTGGTAGAGGAAGCCGGAGGCAGGGCCTTTAACGGATTGAAGATGCTGTTATATCAGGGCATCATTGCATATGAGCTGTGGAATGATCTGGCAGTTACCGATGAACAGGCAGAGATGGTATATGACCGATTATATGAGGCGATTCATCCGAGCGGTGATAATATTGTACTGACCGGATTCATGGGATCCGGAAAGACAACGGTCGGACATAAGCTTCAGGAGCTTTATGGTTATGTCTTTCTGGATACGGATGTGTATATTGAGAAACGGGAAGGATGCAGCATAGCTGATATATTTGAAAAACACGGAGAAGCTTATTTCAGAAAACTGGAGACAGAGGTTTTAAATGAGCTGATCCGGACAATGACGCATACCGTGATCTCTACGGGCGGTGGAATGCCGTTGCGGAGAGAGAATGCCAGACTGCTCCGGGAGCTGGGGCAGGTAGTTTATCTGAAGACCGGAGAAGAGGAGATCTGGAACCGGTTAAAGGGTTGTACAGATCGACCATTGTTAAACTGTGACGATCCAAAGGGAAGAATCCACGCATTACTGGAGGAACGGGATTCCCGGTATACGGAAACGGCACACCGTGTGATCAATACCGATGGAAAGAATCCGGAGGTTATAGCGGAAGAGGTAAAGCGGATGACGGAGAAGGAGAGACAGGTACAATGAAGATATTAGTAATGAACGGACCGAATATTAATTTTCTGGGTATTCGGGAAAAGGGAATCTACGGAGAAGAGAATTACGACAGTCTGTGTGAACGGATCCGCAGAAAAGCAGAGGAGCTGGAGGTAGAGGTCGCAATCTTTCAGAGTAATTCCGAGGGTGCATTGATCGACCGGATCCAGGAGGCTTACGGAGATGGTACGGATGCGATCATTATCAATCCGGGTGCTTATACGCATTACAGCTATGCATTGCGGGATGCATTGGCATCGGTTCAGATGCCGAAGATCGAGGTGCATATATCCAATGTCCATCAGCGTGAGGAGTTCCGGCATACATCGGTAACGGCTTCGGTATGCAGCGGACAGATCGTAGGTCTCGGACTTGCGGGATATGAGCTGGCAATGGAAGCACTGACCCGTGCATAAAAGAAATTAAAGGATAGACAGGAAAATAGTTGAAAAATCTTCCGTTCTATTATAAAATAACAGAATGAGAGATTTTACATGATTTAAGGAGGATTATTTATAATGGTTACAGCAGGCGATTTCAAGAATGGTCTTACAATTGAGTTTGAGAATAATATTTATCAGATTATCGAGTTTCAGCATGTAAAGCCAGGTAAGGGTGCTGCATTTGTTCGTACGAAGATTAAGAATATCAAGACCGGTGGTGTAGTTGAGAAGACTTTCCGCCCGACAGAGAAGTTTGAGAATGCACAGATTGATACCAAGGATATGCAGTATCTGTATCAGGATGGCGATTTATATAACTTCATGGATATGGAGACCTATGATCAGATTGCACTGAGTGCAGATCAGGTTGGCGATTCTCTGAAGTTTGTAAAGGAGAACGAGAACGTTAAGATGAAGTCTCATAAGGGAGATATCTTCGCAGTAGAGCCTCCGATGTTTGTTGAGTTAGAGATTACCGAGTGTGAGCCGGGTGTGAAAGGTGATACAGCTACAGGTGCTACCAAGCCATGTACCGTTGAGACCGGAGCAACTCTGATGGTTCCGTTGTTTGTAAACCAGGGTGATGTGATCAAGATCGATACCAGAACCGGTGAGTATTTATCAAGAGTATAAGTCGGAACGTATATTGATTCCGTTCATACCAGAATAGAAGAAAGAATCGAAGCACTGTATTTGATTGAAGACATTCAGTCAGGTACAGTGCTTTTTTTATCGGCTGTTCTATTTTGTAAGGAGCTTCATATATTTAGAAGAAAGGAGGGGGGAGCATGGACAAAAACAAGGAGCTGTGGAAGGTGTTTTCCCTGCGGTTACGCAAGGTTCTGAGTTCCATGAATATTGAGTTTGAACAATTACAGGAAATCCGGCTTCGGGTGTGGGAACCACTGTTGATCATATATGATAACCGGGAGTTTTTTGTGGATGAAAACGGAAAGCTGACCACCTGTATGAGCCATATATACATAGTGACAGCGGAGGATATTCAGAGCACCTTAGATTCCATCAGTCAGTATTCCCTGTATGCATATGAGGATGAGATCCGCCAGGGATTTATTACGATTCAGGGAGGACATCGGGTCGGAATTGCAGGTAAGGTAGTGATGGAAAACGGAAAAATAAAGACCATCCGTCATATTTCATTTTTAAATGTCCGGTTGTCTCATCAGGTAAAGGGATGCGGAGAAAGTCTGTTGCCACGAATCGAGGGGACGAACGGAATCCGGCATACTCTGATCATTTCACCGCCGCGGTGCGGAAAGACAACGCTGCTTCGGGATCTGATCCGATTGATTTCGGATGGTACACCCGGAAGACCGGGAGTAACGGTCGGAGTTGTAGATGAACGGTCGGAGATCGGGGCCTGTTATCAGGGAGTGCCGCAGAATGATCTGGGAAAGCGGACGGATATTCTGGACTGTTGTCCCAAGGCATATGGAATGCTGATGCTGATTCGTTCCATGTCACCGGTTGTAGTAGCGGTGGATGAGATCGGAAGCCGGGAGGATATTGAGGCGATTGAGTATGTGATCAATGCAGGCTGTTCGATCCTGGCAACGGTTCATGGACAGTCTATAGAAGATATCCGGAACAAACCGGTACTGCGAAGACTGGTAGAGGAACGGATTTTTGAACGATATGTTGTGCTGAATAACCGGGGAGGAATCGGACATATTGAACGGATTTTTGATGCACAGGGAAATGTTTTGTAAAATAGCCGGTATTCTCTGTATTGTGGTCGCAGCTGTAGGACTGAGTGCCCGGAATAACCGGCGGTTGCACAGACAGGTCAGAGAGATCCGGCAGCTGCAGCAGCTGTTACAGCTTTTGCAGGGGGAGCTGGAATATCAATGTGCGGCACTGCCGGAGGCATTCAGGCGTTGTGCGACGCATCTGCAGGGAGAATGCGCTGCATGGATGCAGAGGATGGGACAACGTCTGGAGGAATATGAGGGACTTGGATTTCAGGAGATCTGGGAGCAGGAGCTGGAACGATTTTACGAAAATACGGTAGTATCAGAAGAATGTCTGATGAATCTGAAGCAGCTGGGTAGTCAGTTTGCATTTGTGGACAGGGATACACAGCTTCGGGGAATCCGGCTGTGTGCAATGCGGCTGGAGGAAGAGGAAAGCAGACTGACGCAGGAGCTGCCCCGGAAATTAAAAATGGGAACCGGACTGATGCTTCTTGCGGGATGCTTTCTGGTGATATTACTGATTTGACAGAATAGAGATAGGAGGAGCCGTTATTGACAATAGGATTGATTTTTAAAATCGCGGCAGTGGGAATCTTAGTTGCATTGCTGAATCAGATATTAAAACATTCCGGGCGTGAAGAACAGGCGTATCTGGTAAGTCTGGCAGGGCTGATTCTGGTTCTGACCTGGGTGGTTCCGTATATTTATGATCTGTTTGTGACAATCCAGAAGCTGTTCCAGATATGAAGGGAGTCATATGGAAATTTCGATTGTTCGTCTGGCAGTACTGGCAGTGATCGGGATTCTGGCGGCACTTCTTTGCCGGAGCCGGAATACAGAGTTTGGAATTCTGATCAGTATTGCCATCTGTCTTCTGATCATAGGGTTTATATTAAAGGGATTTGAGCAGCTGGCCGATTTCCTGAGACAGCTGACCGGAAACCTGAATCTGACATATGTAGGGGTTCTGTTAAAGCTGATCGGGATTGCCTATGTGTGCGAGTTCGCATCGGGACTTTGCAAGGATGCGGGGTATCAGGCAGTATCCGCACAGGTTGAGATGGCGGGCCGGGTGGCAATGATGATCGTCAGTATTCCGGTGATGACGGCGATCATCCAGACGATACAGGCTCTGTTAAGTTAGTCATTCCGGCAGAAAAGAGGGTGGACAGAATGCATGGCATAATTGGAGCGGGAATCGGAATCTGGTTATTTCTGACCGGCCTGAGTGGAAATGCGGTTCCGGAATATGGACAGGTCATCCGGCAGGATGCCGGTCAGCAACCGGTGATGGAGCAATCGGAAACAGTTCGGCGGGGAACGGAACAGCAGGAAACGGTTCGGCGGGGGACAGTGCAACCGGAAACAGTCCGGCAGAGTACAGTGCAACTGGAAACAGTCCGGCAGAGTACAGAGCAACCGGGAGAGGCCGGACCGAATACAGCACAGCAGGGACCGGATCAGTCAGAATCGAACGGAGAGCAGAACCCGCAGGCGATTCAGGAGGAATTGCTACAGTCCTATGATTTCGGAGAGCTGGACCAGCTCTTAACGCAGGACTGGAATGTTTCCGGGTATGATTTTAAAACCATCGTGCAGGGACTGCTCACGGGAGATATATCAGAAGAAAACGGATGGCAGGAAGCATTTTATGAGCTGTTTCTGCAGGAGATCGATGCGAATAAGGAGATCATGTTGAAGCTGTTGCTGCTGGCTATGATCACAGCCTTTTTTACGAATCTTGGCGGTTCGCTTGGAAAAAGTCTGATCGGAGAGAATGGATTCTATGTGACCTATCTTCTGATGACAGCCCTGCTGCTTTATTCTTTTTCGATTATTTTTCAGCTGGCCCGGGAGACGGTGGCGGAGCTGCAGAGGATCATGGAAACTCTGATACCGGTTTACATTCTGGCGGTCAGTGTCACTTCCGGGCTTACCTCATCAGCGGCACTTCAGGAGGGAATGGTGCTGGGGCTGACGGCAGTATCCTATGGGATTCAGAAGATTATTTTTCCGTTAGCAGAGTTGTTTGTGGTTCTGGGTCTGGTCAATAATCTGATGGAGGAGGATTATTTCTCCCGGTTCGGAGACCTGATCAGAACCGGGATCCAATGGATGCTAAAGGGAATCCTGGCTGCGGTAGTCGGAATAAATACGATAAAAAGTATGCTGGCACCGGCAGCAGATTCGGTAACGGCGACTGCACTGCAGCGGGGACTGGCAATCATACCCGGAGGACAGGCTGTGAATACCGTATCCGGAGTTATGATCGGCTCCGGTATCCTGATAAAAAACGCAATCGGTGTCGGAGGAATGCTGGTTCTGGTCATGGCGGTCAGTATGCCGATTCTGAAAATGAGTGTATTTGTGCTGGGGTATAAGTTTACGGAGGCATTACTGCAGCCGATTGCAGATAAACGGATGCTCCGTGGAATCGCAAGTGTCAGTGAGGGCGGCAGGATATTGATCTCAACGGTTCTGACCGTGATCGCATTATTTCTTCTGACGATTGCAATCATCGCAGTATCGACCAATGTAACATATTATGCCGGATAAGAAAGGCAGAACCGGACAGAGGATTTGCGGAGAAATCGGGAAAAAGAAGTGGGAGAGGGGTAATATGTGGCAGATTGAAAAAATCCGGGAATTTATGCAGGAGTTTATCATCTTTGCGGTGGTGGCAGCATTTTGTATGCATCTGCTCCCGGAAAAGAAATATCAGAAATATGCCAGATTTGTGATCGGACTGGTTTATATCTGTATGATCTTATCGGCAGCGGGGGAGATTATGGGAAAAACAGTATCCGAAATTCATTTTTAGATTCTAGCGGCAGCAACCGGGTAATATACATGAATAAGGCGGGTGAAAGAATGAAGGAATGGTTTTCACTGAAAAAACTGAAAACACTTGGCATGGATAAGCTACTGATATTTCTGCTGGTCGGAATCTTTCTGCTGGTGATCTGTATTCCCACCGGATCAGGGAAGAGTACGGATCAGAAGAACGAGAAGCTGGCAGAGACGGCCGTAGAGACCGGCACACTGGAACAGCGGCTGCAGGATACACTGGAACAGATCCAGGGGGTCGGAAGGGTACAGGTCATGATCACCATGACTGCGGATACAGATGCCATTGAAGGCGTTGTGGTGGTTGCACAGGGAGCGGGATCCCCGCAGGTGGAACAGGATATCATAGAAACAGCGCAGGCATTATTTCCTATTGCAGCACATAAAATCAAAGTATGTAAAATGACAGAATGAAAGTCCGGAGGGTAAAAATGAAAAAGATGGTGAAAAAGAATCAGATTATTATTACGGCACTGGCGGTGATGATTGCCATCGCAGGGTATTTCAGCTTTACAAGTAAGGAGGTCAGCATTATTGATGAGGAGGGAAATACAGTAGAGCTGTCTAAAAATCAGACAGAAGAGGCACAGGAGACCATGCAGACGGCAACCGAGACAGACGGAGATACGATCGCAGCCAACGAGGGTGCGGAGGGCAATCAGGATGATGCGGAGGTAAGTGCTCCGGTAAATGATACGATCGGTGAGGCGGTGCTTACCAATGCGGGTGCGGTGTCGGTGACATCGGATGCCATTGTGAATGCAAAGCTGAACCGGGAGCAGACCCGTTCGAAATCACAGGCTATGCTGATGGAGCTGGTAAATAATGAGTCTCTGGATGCTGAAACGAAGCAGAAGGCGGTGGATGAGCTGGTAGCTATGACCGCTGTTATGGAGAAGGAATCCATCTGTGAGCAGCAGCTTCTGGCAAAGGGCTTTGAGGAAACGGTGGTTCTGATCAGTGATGGCTGTGTAGATGTTACGGTAAACCGTTCTGAGCTGACAGAGATTGAAAAAGCACAGATTGAAGATATTATTACAAGAAAAGCCGGGTGTGACGTGTCGGAAATCGTCATAAACACAGTAGAGTAGCAGAGGATTCCGGGATTCTGACGGAAAACCTTGTTGCAAATGTGTATAAATTTGATATAATAAAGGAAATGTTATAGGTAAAGTACGTTAGGAGGATGGAGTATGGCAATCAATATGGAACGACAGGATGGATATAGCTTAAGGGAAGCCGGTGCATTTGGTGAAGTACAGATTGCAGATGAAGTCATAGCAATTATTTCAGGGCTTGCCGCTGTTGAAGTAGAAGGCGTAGCGAAGATGAGCGGCAATGTATCCAATGAATTGATCAGCATGCTTGGCATGAATAATTTATCAAAGGGTGTTAAGGTAGAAGTGACACCGGAGAGTGTTGCCATTGATCTGGCACTTGAGATGAAATACGGATACAGTATTCCGAAAGTTTCGGAGCAGGTTCAGGAACGTGTTAAGAATGCGATTGAGAGCATGACAGGATTAACAGTGGAACGTGTAGATGTGAGAATTGTCGGCGTTGCAGTTGACAAACCGCAGAAACCACAGAAAACACAGAAGGCAGTCCGGATAGTAAGAAAGTAATCAGTATGAAATTCCATGGATGAGGACAGATCTGCTTGGGTGGATTTGTCCTCATTCCATGAAAAAGGAAAGATACAGATGGAGGAACATTATGACAAGACGACAGTTACGGGAAAGCATCTTTAAATTATTATTTCGAATTGAATTTGTGAGCCGTGAAGAGTGTATGGAGCAGCAGGAGATTCAGCTGGAAGAGCTGACACAGATGAACCGGGAAGAGGAAGACATGCTGCCGGAGGCAAACGAGAAAGAGGCTGCACAGATGCAGGAGAAACTGGAGGACATATTCTCACATCTGGAT
>CABQJA010000069.1 GCA_902464345.1 uncultured Clostridium sp. | reverse complement strand
TATTAAATAAGGAGGATATACATTATGGCATTTGTAATTTCTGATGCTTGTTTATCATGTGGTGCTTGCGCTGGTTCTTGTCCGGTAGGTGCTATTTCTGAGGGTGATGGACAGTTCGTTATCGATGCAGATACCTGTATCAGCTGTGGTTCTTGTGCTGGTTCTTGTCCGGCAGGAGCTATTTCAGAAGAATAATTCAAGCAATATAACCTATGAAAAGAGAACCATACTTTTATGGTTCTCTTTTTATAAGAGAGGGGTTTTACATGTTAACCGTATTAAAAATAATCGGCATCAGCATCGCTTCCGTCATTGTACTGTATTTATTACTTCTGGCGGTTGCTGCATTGTTTGTCAATCCGAAAAAAGAATACGCGACAAACAGCCGTTTTTATCGTTTTCTTTTAAATAGTTCTACTGCGATTGCCTTAAAGCTGATCCGCGTCCGCCCTCATTGCAGCGGAATGGAGCAGTTGCCGGAGACCGGTCGTTTTCTTCTGGTCTGTAACCATCGTTCCAATTATGATCCGATTGTTACCTGGCATGTCCTGCGCACAAGCGATCTCGCCTTTATATCCAAGGCGGACAATTTTAAGATCCCGATCTGGGGACGTCTGATTCGCAAGTGTTGCTTTATGGCGATTGATCGTGAAAATCCCAAAAAGGCATTTACAACCATTCAGAATGCCGCCCATCTGCTTCAGGCAGATGAATGTTCCGTTGCTGTTTATCCGGAAGGAACACGGAGTAAAAATCTGGAGCTTCTGCCATTTCATCACGGTGTATTTAAAATCGCCCAGAAAGCTCATGTTCCGATTGTCGTTATGACGATCCGCGGAACCGAATCCATATATAAAAACATTCCGTTTCATCATACGGACGTTTTCTTAAATATAATAACCACCATCTCTGCAGATGATGTAAAGGCGCAGAGAACCAGCGAGCTGGAGCAGACGATCCGGGAGCTTATGCTGGAAGATTTATCACACCCGATATGATGCAGCACATCCGCTTAACGCACCATATCCCTTATAAACCATAATGAAATACACATAGGAGGTACTTATGAACTACCATATTTTATATAATCCCTTAGCCTGCAACGGGCAGGGCGAAGCAGAGGCCATGAAGCTTAAGATGCTTCTGGCGGGAAATCAGCTGACCTTTCACAATGTAACCGAACCTCTCGACTATAAAGAGTTTTTTGACAGCCTTTCTCCAAAGGATCACATCACGATCTGCGGCGGTGACGGCACTTTAAATCATTTTGTAAATGATATTGCCGGACTTTCCGTCCAGAATCCGATCCTTTACTATTCTACCGGCAGCGGAAATGATTTTCTGCGTGATCTCGGGAAGGAAAAGGGTGGTCTTCCGATTCAGATCAACCAGTATCTGGAGCATCTTCCGATCGTATCCGTAAACGGAGAAAATCATTATTTTCTGAATGGAATCGGATATGGAATTGACGGATATTGCTGCGAAGTTGCAGACAAACAGAAGGAGACCTCTTCAAAGCCTGCCAATTATACTGCAATTGCGATCAAGGGTCTTCTGTTCCATTATGAGCCAACGAACGCAACCATTACCGTAGACGGCACCGAACATACCTTTGAAAAGGTATGGCTGGCACCTACCATGAACGGCCGGTTTTACGGTGGCGGTATGATGATCACACCGGATCAGGATCGTCTGAAGAACCGGACTGTTTCTGTCGGCGTGATGTACGGAAGTAATAAATTAAAAACTCTGACCGTGTTCCCTTCGATCTTCAAAGGAAACCATATCAAGCACAAGGAAATGTTCCAGGTACTTACCGGTCAGAGTATTACAGTTGAATTTGACCGCCCAACGGCTCTGCAGATTGACGGAGAAACCGTTCTCGGCGTTACGAAATATCAGGTAACGGCAGCTTCTTAAAGGAGCTGTCCCTTGCCTAACAGAGTTGCCATGACTGCTTTCTCTGCATGTCGACGGTTCTCTGCCTGATCCAGGATGTGCTCCAGATTCTCATCTACCACATCCTGCGAAATCTCATATCCGACATGCATTGGCATATCGTGAAGCACGATCGCATGACTTCCTTCCAGAAACTCCTTATTGATCTGATATGGCATCATCATTTTCAGAGTCTCTTCCTTCTTCTGTGCATATGCAGGATTGTTAAAGAATTCCATATCTACCCAGGTGTCGGTATATAATACATCCATATCCTTTACATAGTTCTTAGCTTCTTCCATGGACATTGTCGGATCAAGCTCTACATAGTATCCGGTTGCCTTTGCCTTCTCATAGAAATCCGCATCAACTGCAGTATCATTTACAAGTGGTGTCAGGCCATAAAGTGTGCCCATTTCCATCTTTGAGAAGAATTCTACCAGCGAATTAAATACATTGTTCTTCGCTCCGATGTATAAAAACTTCACATTCAGACTTCCGAATTTCTCCAGAAGCGTTAATGCATCTGCCAGAATCTGGCATGGATGGTAGGTGCTGTCACAGCCGTTAATAAACGGAACTGTGGTGTTCGCACCAAACAGCTCTACCGTCTCATTCTTTACCAGACGTGCCATGATAATATCTACATTCCGTCCTACATAACGAAGCTCGGATACCGGCTCACCCAGTACAAAGTTGGAATCCTTCCACAGCTGATTATAATAGGTACCACCCAGCTCTGTAATACCGGTTGTAAAAGACAGAAATGTTCTGGTCGAGGTCTTTTCAAATAATGTATATAACTTCTTACCCTTTAAAATCTCTGCATATTTCTCCGGACTTTTCTTCATGTCCAATGCAAGATTTAAGATGTCCATTAATTCCTCTTTGCTATGTTCCTTAAAGTTCAGCATGTTTTTCATGGTCTCAATCCCCTTATCTCTCGTCTTATTTTTATAATTTTCGACTTATATTTATTCATTACTGAATCTTCATGTTAGCACATTTGTTTTTATTTTTCAAGCATTCGGTCTATTGTTGCGACCGCCCCGCGCCGGCTTTCCAAACAGCCTCCGCTTCTTCTTTTTACGATTCGCCTCTTCCAGCGCTGCCGCGGCCTCCGCATTTGCCTTCTGTCTGCTTCGGATCGCTTCATCCAGCTTCCGGAATCGTTCCTCCTGCCGTTCCTCATTCTCCCGCATCGTATAGTCCATCTGCTTGATGATCCGCTCCGACACCTTGTCCGATACTTCGTTGCTGATGGCGCCGCTTAGGGAACGGTTATTGGCCTCCAGTGCCTTTCCTATGATCTTGGTCATAATTTCCTGGAACTGTTCCATCTTGAACTCGGCAGAAACCGTTTCTACTGCGGTACGATTCTGTGCACTCACGATCTGGCGTGCCTGCTTCATTTCCATTACCTTTTTTGAGGTTCCGCCGGAGATCACCCCGGTAATCGCAGCCTCCTCCGGTTGTTCAGGATGCTCTGCCGCTTTATTTTCCGTTCCCGAAGTCTCCTGCTTCATCATCTGCTTATAATTTAATTTCGGATTTGCATACAGATCCGGAAGAATCTGCTTGATTGCTTTTAACAGGATGCCCTGATCCTTCATTTCCTGAATTGCCTTCAGTACGCGAATATCTTCGTCTGTATAATATCGATGTCCCATCTGATTTCGCCTGATCTCCAGCCCCAGCTCTTCCTCCCAGTAGCGCAGAACATGTGGTTCCACATTCAGCATATGGGATGCATCGGATATCAGGTATCTGGTCTCGTTCATAAAAAATCCCCCTCATCGTGTATTCGTTACTGATTCCATCATACACCGAGGGGGATTTCTCCTACAATTTCTATCGTATGCTATTATATTGCCTGCTTTGACAAAATATGTCTTTCCACTCTCACGCCTACAGGATTCTGTCTACATCCTGTAAGATACGCTCACTGTCATAATAATAAATGATATTTACTACCCGGTTGGAGGTATCATTGAGCACCAGTACAAGCACACTGCCATCCACGCCCAGAAAATATTCTGCGGTACTGCCTCTCTGACCCATCTCATCCAGCATGGTAAAGTAATATTTATACTTATAACCCGCACTTCCTTCTCCGGCCAATACCTTTGTATCCTCTGCATTTGTCAGAAGATGACTCTCCGAATCACCGATCGTAATACCATAGACCGAATACTTCTTTCCGTCGAAGCAGATGCCGGCCTGCTTGCCGTTATAATAAATAACGCCTATATCCTTCTTCGGACTGGAATTCACCTGAAAGCCTGTATAATCCCGGTTCGGAATACTTAAATAGGAAGGTCCCTCCGGGTTCTCCGTCAGCATCACTCCAAGCGTCTGCTCCAGCTCTGCCTGCGGCAGTCGGAGATACGCGTCCAGGCTGGTCTTTTGATTCCACGGAATCCGTGTCAGCACGATAGCTGCAACCACTGCCAGCACGATCAGAATGATCCAGCCGGGAATATGCACCTTCTTTGATTCTGTATAAACTGCCTTTGGTGGTATCTGTGTCGTACCGTTATCCGACTGCGGCAGGTGATAATATCCGTCCGCATCTGCGACAGAATCTGTCACTGCTTCTGCTTTTTCCTCTGAATTCTCATTTAATCTGAACTCCATCTCTCCAGTGTTCCTCC
The DNA here is from genome assembly GCA_902464345.1 of uncultured Clostridium sp. Lineage (GTDB taxonomy): Bacteria > Bacillota > Clostridia > Lachnospirales > Lachnospiraceae > CAG-632. The sequence goes on along the minus strand of CABQJA010000069.1, from coordinate 5,697 downwards.
CCTTTTCTATCAATTATCCTAGCTATCCGGCACCCGATCTGTTACGATCTGCGTACCATTCTGCAAAAACGTTCGTTATCAATCCTACGATCTGCGGCTGTGCTCCAGATTTACAAACTTTGTATACTCACCCTGCCAGCCCAGCATTACAGTACCGGTCGCACCATTTCTCTGCTTGGCAATGATGATCTCTGCCTTATTCTTATCTTCCTCCGGTAGATCATCCCGGTATTTATCCTCGCGGTAAATAAACATAACCACGTCGGCATCTTGCTCGATAGAACCGGATTCTCGCAGATCCGAAAGCATCGGTCTGTGATCGGTTCGTGCCTCTACCGCACGGCTCAGCTGTGACAGTGCAATGATCGGAACATCCAGCTCCTTTGCCAGTACCTTCAGGCCACGGGAAATCTCTGATACCTCCTGCTGTCTGGAGTCTGTTCTTCCGTTACCGCTCATCAACTGCAGGTAATCGATAATAATCAGTCCGACATTATGCCGCTGCTTTAGCTTTCGGCACTTATTCCGGATATCACCGATCGTTACATTCGACTGGTCCTCAATAAACAGCTTCGTGCTGCCGATAATGTTGGAGCTCTCATACAGCTTCATCCACTGGTCATCCTGCAGATTACCGGTTCGGATATTCTGCGAGTTTACCTGTGATTCCATCGCGATCATACGCTGTACCAATTGCTCCTTATTCATTTCGAAGTTAAAAATGGCTACCGGCACGTCTGTTTTCAGAATGACATACTCTGCAATGTTCAATACAAATGCGGTCTTACCCATTGCCGGTCGCGCTGCGATCAGGATCAGCTCCGATCCGTGCAGACCCGTCAGCATATCATCCAGATCCAGAAATCCGGTCGGTACACCGGTAATATTTCCCTGCTGCTTGGATGCCTTCCGGATATTCCGCAGTACGTTATCTACTACCTCCCGGATCGGTGTGAAATCATCCCCATTGCCGCCACTCTGTGACAGCTCCAGAACCTGATTCTCAACGTTGCTCAATATATTCGTCGAAGAATCCTTTAACGAATAGCACTCATTGGCCGTCGTTTCTGCCATCTTGATCAACCGGCGCATATTCGCACGATCCTTGACGATTTCCGCGTATTTTTTCGCATTGGTGGAAACCGGAACTACATTTAACAGCTCCTGCATAACCTCAATGCTATATACATTCTCCGGAACTCCTTTCTCTTTCAGACGCTCCGGCAATGTGATCATATCAATCGAGGTTCCTTCATGATACAGCTCTACCATGGCCTCAAAAATTACGCCATACTGTGCCTGATAAAAATCATCCTTCACCAGCATGTCTGCAACATTTACTACAGCCTCCCGGTTCATCAGCATGGATGCCAGCACTGCCTGCTCCGCCTCTACACTATGTGGTTGTACCTTACGAATGATTGTCTCTTCCATCTTCTCTTCCTGTGTCCCGCACTCTGATTACTCTTCTACAACCTTCACCTTTAACTCAGCGGTCACCTTTGCATGAAGCCGGATCGGCACATTGTGTACACCAAGTGTTTTAATGCTTTCCTTCAGCTGGATCTTCTTCTTGTCAATATCATATCCCAGCTGTTCCTTCGCTGCATCTGCGATTTCCTTTGAAGATACGGAACCGAAGGTCTTACCGCCTTCACCAAGCTTCAGCTTCAGAACAACTTCCTTCTCCTTGATCTCTGCTGCCAACTGCTCCGCTGCTGCCAGCTGCTCTGCCGCTACCTTCGCCTCATGTGCCTTCTGCAGCTTCAGATCATTTAAGTTCTTACTGTTTGCTTCCACACCCAGCTTCTTCGGCAGAATAAAGTTTCTGGCATAGCCGTCATTTACCTTTACAATCTGTCCCTTTTTTCCTAATGCTTTTACATCCTGCAATAAAATTACTTCCATCTTATATATCTCCTTCCGCTGTCATAGTTCTTAATAAATCCTCCAGTTGCTGTCTGGCTTCCTCCGCCGTGCAGTCATGGAACTGCGCACCTGCAACCGAAGCATGTCCGCCACCGCCCAGGCGCTCCATAATAACCTGTACATTGACTTCATCAATGGATCTTGCACTGACATAAACGGTATCCTTCACCTTTGTCAGCATAAAGGACGCTTTTACACCATCTACATCCAGCAGCTCATTTGCAATCTGGGCTGCCATAACGGTCGGACTGTCCACACCCTCTGCCGGAAGAATGCCGATCGCGTAATTGTCCATAAACAGCTCCGCATTTTCAACACCCTCTACCTTATGCTTATAGGCCTCCAGATCCGTCCGGAACATCTTACGAACCCGTGTCACATCTGCACCACTCCGTTTTAAGAAGGATGCCGCTTCAAAGGTACGTACACCGGTCTTTGTAACAAAGGTATCCGTATCCACCAGGATTCCGGAATACATGGCATCCGCCTCGATCGGTCGAAGCTTCGGCTTATCAATAATATACTGCAAAATCTCTGCCACCATCTCACAGGCCGAAGATGCATACGGCTCAATGTAAGACAGAATCGCATTCTGGATCGAATCACTCATCGTCCGATGATGGTCAATGACCACAATGGATTTCGTCATGGTCAGCAGCTTCTCACACTCTGTAAAGCTCGGCCGGTTAACATCTACCACGACCACTGCCGTATTCATGTCGGCCAGATTCATCGCCTGTTCACTGTCAATAAACATATCGTCTGGATACAGATTGTTTCCGATGAAGTTATTCATAATTGGTCGGATTGCGGTAGACACCTCGTTGATAACAATATGTGCCTGCCGGTTCATAGCCGTAGCCAGCCGGTAAATACCGATCGCAGAGCCAATGGAATCCGCATCCGGATTCTTATGTCCCATGATCAGCACCTGATCCTTGGTCTCCAATACTTCCCGAAGAGCATGTGCCTTTACACGGGCTTTCACACGGGTATTCTTCTCCACACCCTGTGACTTACCACCGTAATAATAAATCTGCTCGCCTTCCTTCACTACCGCTTGGTCACCGCCACGGCCCAGTGCCAGATCAATGGATACACGCGAAGCATCATAAGCCTGAATATAGGATGGGAATCCGACACCCAGCCCGATACTTAATGTCACGGCAATCTCATTACCGATATTAATGGAACGAACCTCATCCAACAGTGCGAACTTCGTGGTCTGCAGCTGCTGCAGATATTTCTGCTGGAATACAACCAGGAATTTATCCTTCTCCAGCTTCTTCACGATCGCATCAATATTCTGGAAATACTTGTTGATCTTCCGATCTACCAGTGCTGTCAGAAGCGGTCTGCGCACTTCCTCAACACCCTCTAACGCTTCCTCATAATTATCAATATAAATCAGTGCCGAAACCAGCTTCTGATCCTTATTCTCCTGAATATAACGCCGCAGCTCTGTCTCATCGAACAGATACATGGCGATCAGAACATCATCCTTATCGACTTCCACATCCTCCGGCAAAATATCATGGATGATCACCCGACGCATCTCTACCCGGTAATATCCCTCCTGATAATGCATGCCAAACTCTGTCAGATCGTTCTTCTGCGGAAACAGCTCCCTGGTAATCTCCGGAAAGATCTGAATGACACTCTTTTTGGAAGATTTCTCACTTCCGACAATGCCGTAAAACATTCCGTTCGCCCAGAGAATCCTGCCATCCAGATCAATGAGGGCATATGGAATCGCCAGATCCTTTAACAGCTCTTTCTGTACCTGTCCCTGCTCAAATGCAAAGCTGATCAGGGTACTCATGATGTTCGGCTTATTATGCACATAAATAAATATAACGATCAGCGTATAGATCATTAAGCCGATAGACAGAACAATTCCGGCTTCCAAATCCCGGAAATAAATGCCGCAATTCAGCACTACCAATGGTATCAACAGAAAAAATGGTATTCGCAGATACCGCTCTATTTGATTTTTCAGAACAACCTTTTTCGGTTTTTGTTTTACCGTTACAGTTTCCTGTTCGTTACTCATTTCTCTCTGCTCCTATCCTTTCTATCACAAAAGGTCTTCTACTGTGATCTCCAGCAGCTGCTCTTTATTCACAGATGCCGCGGTCACCAGACGATTTGCCTGTCGCTCAATTACCCGGCTTAAATAATTCCGAATGTCACGGGCATTACCGAAATTCTCATCCTTCTCCCGCACCATCTTTGCAAGCACCTCTCTCAGCCGCGTTCCGCCCGCCGGACTCAGGTGGTAATCCTGCTCTCTGCACATATGTTCAAAAATTGCAAATAAATCCTCTGCAGTATAATCCGGAAATTCGATCGTCTTATTAAATCTGGATTTCAAACCCGGATTAGCATCAATAAAGTTCTCCATCAGATCCGGATAACCTGCTACGATCACGATCAGATCATCCCGGTAATCTTCCATCGCCTTGTTCAATGTATCAATTGCTTCCTGCCCAAAATCACCTTCCGGTCCGTGATTGCTCAATGCATAGGCTTCATCGATAAATAGCACGCCGCCTTTGGCTTTATCGATCACCTTCTTGGTCTTCAGTGCCGTCTGACCCATATAGCCCGCGACCATACCGGAACGATCCACCTCTACCAGATGTCCCTTGGACAGAACACCCAATGCACAATAAATCTTAGATAACAGTCTGGCAACTGTCGTCTTACCGGTACCAGGGTTGCCCGTAAAGACAAAATGCTTCGCAACCGGTGCTTTTTTCAATCCGTTCTCTGCACGCAGTTCATTGATCTGGAGCAGATTTACAATATTTTTCACTTCTTTTTTTACACTTTCCAGTCCAATCAGACCGTTCAGCTCCTGCATCAGTGTTGAAAGATCGTATCCTTCCTCCGGCACCTCTGTGATATCCCCCACAAACGGGATCTCTTCTTCTGTATCCTTTGGATTTTCCTTGGTACGATACGGAATACTATCCGGTGTCTCTACCCGTTCTTCTCCAAAGTTCTGGTAAGCATTGATCTGATTCTCCAGCATCAGCAGATACCGGGTCAGACTGCGGATTTCCTTATCCTCCACCCTGCGGTTACACGCAATAAAATCTCTGCCCAGCTCCTGAAACGTATGATAATACAACCGTCGTATATCGTAATATTTTGACTGATATATCACATCCGGAATGTTCTTATCCTTCATAAAATAATGAACCGACAGCGGTGGATTGCTCAGAAAATCCCGATCACCAATCTTATTTCTCCGGATGCAATCTATAATCGTATCTTCATCAAACTCATATTCCAGCAATTTATTGATATAACGGATTTCTTCTTTATTCACGACACCATCTGAAATTGCCAGATAACAGAAAAAGTTTCTTAAATCCATGCGCAGCTGTTCCACCGCACTGAAATCCCCTTCCAAAAGGATTCCGTTTGCGTCCATCTCTCTGGCTATTTTCTTGCAGCACCGAAAAAGTGTTATGCTATCCTGTTCCATTGATTCTCCCCATTGTTTTATAGTATCAGCTATGTCTATTGACCTCAGTATACATTCCATAATACTATACTACTTTTCCATGAAAACCGCAAGCACGGCAGTGGACTTTCTGTAACCGGCAGGTGTGCATACTATTGACGCGTTCTCCACTGCAATGGTTCAGAGTGGAAGTCGCCCGGTGTGCATTCGACTGACGCATTCTTCGCTGCGATGGTTCTACTCCGGGACCGTTCCCACTAATTTGCCCCTCGCAACGGATACTAAATTCGTGC